>CALPOS020000053.1 GCA_943325255.2 Sphingobacterium thalpophilum | reverse complement strand
TTTGGAAAAAATCGAGAAACTGTTTTCTAATGTCTTGTGAGGTCATTGTATCGTGTAATCGTTTATGTGTTGATTTGTTGAATCGTTAAATTGTTGAATCGTTAAATCGTTAAATCGTTAATTTGTTGAATTGTTGAATTGTTGAATCGTTATATGATCTTTCGGTTAAACGATTGAACGGTTTCCCGATTAAACAGTTGCTGAATCGTTAATTTGTTGAATCGTTAAATCTTTATATGATCTTTCGGTTAAACGATTGAACAGTTTCCCGATTAAACATTTCTTCAATTTAGCAATTCTTTTTAGGATTCCATCGATGAAACAGCAACTTGTTTATACGACGAAACTCTGCCCCGGATGCTAAAGCCGAAATAGGCCCTAATTATTTTTATTATTTTAAAAAAGAGTCAAACCAAGAAACATTTCTTAAATTTGTTCGACTAACCCTTTTCTGAGGTGCAAAAATAGGATTTTTTAAAACATGGCGAAGGTAAAATATTATTACGATTCCGAAAATTTAGCGTACCGAAAAATTAAGACCAAGAAGCGAACAAAATTTGCGTATGTGGCTTTGTTTTTGGTTGCCTCGGCGCTTTTCGGATTTTTGAGTTTTGTTGTTTTATTGAATACGCCCTTTTTTGAGACTCCGAAAGACCGTTTGTTGACTCGTGAAATTGAAAACTTCAAATTGCAATACGCCATTTTGAATAGAAAAATGGATCAAATTGATGAAGTCTTGGAGCACATTCAAGATCGAGATAATAACATTTATCGCGTATACTTTAATACTTCTGCGATTCCCGACGAGCAGCGAAAAGCAGGCTTTGGTGGCGTGAACAGATATGCAGAATTGGAGGGTTATAACAATTCGGATTTGGTGGTCAACACCTCAAAACGTGTAGATGTGATATCAAAACAATTGGCAATTCAATCGAGATCATTGGATGAAATTCTTAAATTAGCCAAAGAAAAAAATAAATTATTGTCGGCAATTCCAGCGATTCAACCCGTTCGAAATGAAAACTTGAAACAAATTGCTTCCGGTTTTGGATATCGGTCGGATCCGTTTACCAAGGTGCGAAAATTTCACGAAGGCATGGACTTTTCAGCGCGCACCGGAACACCCATTTACGCTACGGGAGACGGCGTTATTGCAAGAGCAGACAATAGTGCTTCTGGTTATGGAAACCACATCGTGATTCGACATGGCTTTGGTTACGAAACGCTGTATGGGCATTTGAGCAAATACAATTGCAGACCAGGACAAACCGTCAAAAGAGGAGATGTTATTGGTTATGTGGGAAGCACAGGAAGATCGGAAGCGCCACATTTGCATTATGAAGTACACAAAGGCGGTGAGGTCGTGAATCCGCTGAATTTTTATTACGGCAATATATCGGCAGCGGAATACGTTGTCATTACCAAGTTAGCAAATCAAGAAAATCAATCTTTAGACTAATGCAATTAAATTTATCTCCAGACAAACGGTATTACAGCATTGGCGAATTGGCCAAGGCTTTTGATGTTAACGCTTCCTTACTTCGTTTTTGGGACAAGGAATTTGACATCCTGAAACCGAGAAAAAACGCGAAAGGCAATCGGATGTTTACACCCGAAGATGTGAAGAACATTCAATTGATTTATCATTTGGTAAAAGAAAGAGGATTTACTTTGGAAGGCGCTAAAATTCATTTGAAAGAAGGACAGAAAAAGACTTTAGACAAGTATGAAATCATTAGCAAATTGGAAGGGATTAAGAACCAATTGCAGGCGATTAAAGCGGGATTGTGAGTGGTTAAGGGTGCAGGGTTGAAGGTGAAGGGTGCAGGTTAGGAAAAATAAAAAATAGAACTTAAAATAAATTAAATACTAAACTTTAAAATTAAACAAACATGAGAAGATTTTTGCCTTGGATTATTGGAATTGGAATCGTATTAATCATTATTTTTTGGGTAATAGGTGCCAAAAACACTGCGTTACGATACAATCAAGCAGTGGGTAAAGAATGGGGTAATGTTGAAACAGCATATCAAAGAAGAAATGATTTGATTGGCAATTTGGTCAATACTGTAAAAGGTGCCGCTGACTTTGAAAAAAGTACTTTGACCGCGGTTATAGAAGCAAGAGCAAAAGCAACTTCAGTTTCTATTGATCCGACGAACATTACGCCAGAACAATTTGCGCAATTTCAACAAGCACAATCGGGTGTTTCGTCTTCATTATCTCGATTATTAGTTTCTGTGGAAAGATATCCTGAATTGAAAGCGAATGCTAATTTCTTGAAACTTCAAGATGAATTGGCGAGCACAGAAAATCAGATTCTAACCTCTAGAACTCGTTTTAACGAATCAGTTGAAAAATACAACGGTTATGTATTAGCCATGCCACAAAGTTTTGTTTTGGGCAGTTATAAAGAAAAACCATACTTCAAATCTGTTGAAGGCGCTGACAAGCCAGTAGAAGTTAAATTCTAAAAAAATCCAAAACGGATTTCATTCCTAGCCAGAGCTAATTCTTGTGCTGTGTTTGAAGTCCGTTTTTACTAAAAAACAATCCATGTCGAAAGTTGAAAATTTCCTAACCCAAGAAGAAGAGCAGGCGGTCGTAGAAGCGATTCGAATGGCTGAAATGGCTACTTCTGGCGAGATTCGTGTGCATATTGAAAAAGAAACTTCTTTAGAACCATTTGATCGTGCGAAAGAAATTTTTCATGAACTTAAAATGGATGCCACCGAATTGAAAAATGGCGTGCTCATTTACATTGCTGTCAAAAATAGAGCTTTCGTAATTTGTGGTGATAAAGGCATCGATGACTTGGTCCCGGAAAATTTTTGGGATAGCACCAAAGAAATAATGGCTTCTCATTTCAAGATGGGCAACTTCAAGCAAGGATTGATTGATGGTATTTCTAAAGCTGGAGAGCAACTCAAAAAATTCTTTCCTTTTCAAGAAGGCGACACGAACGAATTATCAAACGAAATTTCAAAAGGATAATGAAAGCAATTCTATTTAAGTTCTATTCCTTTAGTTTGATCATCCTTTTATTGGTCTCTAATTTTGCATTTGCACAATTTGACATTCCCAAGAAACCTGACTTTCAAACGAGTGTTTATGACTATGCGAATGTTTTGAGTGCAACAGAAAAGAAGCAACTCGAAGAAAAACTGATTCGTTATTCTGATTCCACATCCACCCAAATAGTTGTGATTACCATTGAAAGTCTAAAAGGCGAAGACATCGGAATTCTTACGCCAAAATGGGGACAAACATGGGGCATTGGTGGTAGTGAGCAAAACGACAATGGCGTGATTATCCTACTTGCCAAAGCGGAGCGAAAAATTTGGATTTCTGCCGGATACGGTTTAGAAGATCGTTTGACTGCTGGTATCGGAGGTGAAATAACTCGAAACATTATTATTCCTGAATTTAAAGCTGGGAGTTATTTCAATGGTTTGGACAAGGGAACCGATGCTATATTTGATGTTTTTAAGGGAAAATACAAGGGAGAACGAAAGAAAAATAAAAAAGATAAATTTCCCATATTGCCTTTTATAATTATTGCCGTCGTTATACTTTTCTTGATTTCTAGAAATAATAAAAACGGAGGAAATTCCGGCAACTCTGGCAGCGGGCCAAGTTTATTAGATGTCATAATCTTAAGCAGTCTCGGTCGCAGTGGTGGTGGATTTGGCGGCGGCGGCTTCGGCGGTGGTTCTTCCGGTGGCGGCGGCTTCGGCGGCGGCTTCGGCGGCGGTGGCTTTAGCGGCGGTGGAAGCGGTGGTGACTGGTAGTGATAAGATGCTCGCAAAGACGTGAAGTCTCAAAGGATTTAAGACAAAGTAGATTTGAGACTTTCAGAGATTTAAATATAAAAAAAGCTACAATTCTTGTAGCTTTTTTTAATTTCGAACCAACTTGATTGCTTCGATTTCGTTATTTATACTTTTAAGAATATAAATTCCACCCGAAAGCTCCTCTAAAAATTGATAAGTTCCATTAGATAGCGTAATCGTTTTTATTTGTTTTCCACATAAATCGTATAGTACAAAATCGGTCGCTGACGGAATTCCTTCCACAACTATTTTTCCAGACAGCGTTTGAATGATTTTTGGTGATTCATAACTTGAAGTCGCAATTGCTAAATTTTCATTTTGAAACAACCATTGGTATAATGCGCCAAATTCACCTCTCCAATAACTTTCTGTATGCGTTCCGTATGAATCAAACTTGGTCAATGCATTGGCTGAAGTTAATCCCTTTGCTAACAAATTATTTCTAACCGCATTGGTATTAGATACCATCGTAGCAGACTCATTCGTTCCTGCCACAAAGTACATTCTGTGATCTTGCAAACCACTTACAGAAGTATTGATATAAGTATTCAAATTATTCAAAGCAAACCAATAGGCAGGACTCAAATTACCGACTTTGCGAAACGCATTCGGAAACTCACAAGCGCCATAGGTTGCAATTAATGCGCCCATTGAACTTCCAATTAAAGCGTTCATTGCGGGTTCTGGACGTGTTCTGTAATTCGCATCGATGTAAGGTTTTAGTGTGTTTGCCATAAAGGCAGCATAATCATCTCCATCGCCTCCTCCGTATTGTGGATTAACCCACGGCGAATATTCGTTGAGTCGCTCGCCTCCACCATTATCAATGCCGACGACAATTGCACCGTAATCGCCTTGATTAAACAACGTATTCAAGGTTTCATCAACTTGCCATTCACCAGAAAAAGAAGTCAAATTGTCAAATAAATTTTGCCCGTCCTGCATATATAATACGGGATAATTCTTAGTAGATGTCGCATAATCAGGAGGCAAATACAACCAAATTCTTCTCGTCGTGCTCAATTGTGGAATCCCGAAAGAGTTACTTAAGATTTGTACGTTTGCTGCAGCTGTACTCGAAGCGCCAGTGCCTAAATCTTCCCATGATTGAACGGTAAGGTTAATGGTTTGAGGTTGGTTTGTATGCGTAAAGCTTCTATTGGGCAAGAAACTTCCATTTGCATTTCCCTCTACCGTGGCCCAACTACCGCGGGTAAATTTATACTCAACGGTTCCGGTTCCTTGTGGAATCACGATTTGCCAATTACCCAATCCATCCGATTGTAACGTATAATTTGGATCTCCAGCGTTCCACGTATTAACCGAACCTGCCAAATATATCGTCGCATTTTCAGGCGTATTCGATGGAAGCGACGTGATCTTTAGCGTGACTTGAGCAAAAAGTCCTGAGAAACAGAACATCAGAAAAAGTAAAGTGTATTTCATACCTTAAAATTTAGAAACAAAATTAATTGATAAGCAGCAGATATAATTACTTCGAAGAAAACTAATCTATATTTTAATGCATCATAAATCGTCCGCCACGTGACGGCTTTTCTTTTCCAGCGAATTTTTCAATTTTATAAGTCAATGAAAACATCACATAGCGTTGCAAAACAATGTTCTCCTCATCACGAATTGTAGTTGGCGTTATGGTCCTAGAATTGCTTTGATTTTGATTTAAAATATCATAAACCTTCACTTTGGCAGTAAACTTTTTATTGAAGAAACTATAGGCTAAACTGGTATTCCATAAATAGAAATCTTTCTTAAATCCGTCGGCGATATTGGAATTGTAAGTATAACCAAAATCATTTCCGAATACCCATTTCTTCGGCCAATACGTGGTCGTTTGCAAATTGAAGCGATGCAACACATTCGACGTAGCGTCTATGATATAGTTCGTGTATTTAGTATTATTAAATGACACATTATACGACGGATTAATCGTAAGTAATTCCCCATATTCATAGGTAAAACCGACTCTGGGCGTAAATTGGAAAGCGTCTGCTTCAAATAATTCGCCGTTGGTAAATCCTTTCGATTTTGTATAGTTATTTTGCAGTCCGAAATTTACTTTATACGTATGCGCTTCCCGTTTGTACGACTTATTCCAATGCCCACCAAACCATGATTCTATCGTTCCGGAAACATTTTCGTAGGTAGTTGTTCGTTTACCATTATCATCGAAAGTTGTAGAAGAAACTACTTGACTATCATAGAAATCGCCACCGCCGTAAATCGTGTAACCTGTTCTTGTGGCATAATCAAAATTATTGAAGTTAAAATAAATCGAGTGGTTTTTGATTAAGTCAATATTTGGATTTCCAACAAAAGTATTCAGCGGATTCGCGATGTTTTCAACGGGAAGCAACTGATTGGCTCGTGGCATGTTGACTTGATAATCGTAATTCAGCCATAGATTCTTTGACTTCGCCAATTCATAACTGAAATTAGCTTGTGCAAATGGGAAAAAGTACTCTTTATTCAGTTGAAATTCGTCACCAAGATAGTTTGAAAAGTTCTCAAATTGAACAATGTTGGTTCCCCCAATCATCGATAATGAATATTTTTTCTTCTCAAGAGAAAAACCAGATTTTGGACAAATCATTTTGATGGTCGATTTTGTAAAATTTGACAGCTCCGGATTGAAACTAGAATACGTCTGCGTTATATCATCAAAATCAAACGATTTGCGATCTTCTATACTATTCTCTCTTTTCAAATAGACGCTTACGGTTACTTGTAATGAATCGATTATGGGCTCCATAAATTGAATTTCACCATCATAAACATCTTTGATATTTCTATTGTTTATAGCTTGATTTCGAATATCTGATGGCGCACCGCTTTGATAAAAAATTGTAGTAGATTGATTTAATGAATTGACTTTTTCATTTGAATTATCGTTGGATAAAGAAATATTGATATTACGCCCTTTCCTTTTGAAAGCTTTGTTAAAATTGATATTGTTGCTAAAGTTCGAGCGATCATTATCATCAAATGTTTCCGATGACGCTTCATTGAGTACTATTTCATTTTCATCCGTAGAAGTTTGAGATGAATTAGATCCGTATTTACTATTTGATTTTTGAAATTTGGTCGTCAATTCTAAAACACCTGTCGAGTCTATTTTATACTCAAAAATGGTATTGAGATTATGGCCATAGCGGTCCTCATTGGTTTTTGAAATAGAAGTTGTCGTAAAATTACCAGTGGGTAATAAATTGATCTGACTGGTTGTATTGACGTTGTTGGTATTCGCATTGGTGAAGAAATAGCTGGCATTCGAATCCAAATTTTTTACCCATTCATCTGCGTAGTTCACACCGACCATATTCGATTGCGTAATTCCCTTGTTCCCGCCGAAACGCATATTCCCAATTCCGTAACTGCCGTCGCTATTATAAAAATAAGCCACATTCCTGCCGCCACCCATATTGTCAAAAACTTCATCCATAGAAAATCCAGTCGAATTGATATTGTTGGAAGACGCCAATACACTAACCTTTCGCTTGTTTTTAAAATAGTTGATTAAGGCACTACTTTCATAGCGCTTATCCGAACCGTAGCCGCCCATAAACTTGCCAAACAGACCTTTATTTTTATCCTCATCGATGGTCAAATTGATGCTGGCATTATTAGAACTCGCGGCTTGTTTGGTGAGTTCTTCTTTTCTTGTTTTGGTGTCGCTGACTTGCACTTTATTGATAATGTCTGAGGGTAAACTCTGCAGCGCTATCTTTCCATCTTTGTCAAAAAACGGTTTGCCATTAACCAATACTTGATTGACTTCTTTGCCATTGACGGTAATTTTTCCATCAGCATCTATTTCTACACCAGGTAATTGTTTTAGTAAAGATTCCACATTAGAATCGGGGCGAACTTTAAACGACGACGCATTAAACTCCAACGTATCTTTCTTAATTCGAATGGGCGGTGCTTCACTTTTGACAATCACTTCATTCAAATTGTTGGCATTTTCCTCTAATCGAATAATTCCAAAATCTTTTGATTCCGCTATAGCTTCTTGTTCTTGTTGGAAGGACTGATAACCCATATAAGAAACTTTCAAAAAAACAGGCTTGTTTATTTTCCTGGTTTCCATTTTAAACACTCCGTTCTTATCTGTAATTGTATAATCAATGACGGTCGAATCCTTGACAGACGTGAGATAAACCGTCGCGGATTCTAATGGAACTTGCGTGTTCTTCTCGAGGATTTTTCCTTTAATTACAATCGTATTTTGAGAAAAAACAATCGAAGTAAAAAACAAAAGTAGAAAGTAGAATTTCGGCATAAAAAAATTTCGTTGCTATTGTATTAATAACAACGAAATTCGGCATTTAGTGTGAAAGAAAAAAATTCCTACAAAATTATTTCTCTCGGATATAGATATCGATTGGAACACCAGAGAAATCCCAGTTTTCGCGAATTTTATTTTCTAAGAAACGTTTGTAAGCTTCTTTAACATACTGCGGCAAATTGGCAAAAAACACAAACTGAGGTGTCGGCGTTGGCAATTGCATGCAATATTTAATTTTTACATATTTCCCTTTCAATGCTGGCGGTGGATAGCCTTCGATGACTTTTAGCATATAGTCATTAAATTTTGACGTGGCGATATGTTGCTTTCTATTTTCAAAAACTTGAACTGTTGTTTCAAGCGCTTTCAAAAGTCTTTGCTTTGTTAACGCAGACACAAACAAAATCGGCACATCGGTAAATGGCATCAATTCTTTGCGGATTTTTTCTTCGTAATCTCGCGTCGACATGGTGTCTTTTTCTACCAAGTCCCATTTGTTAACCAAGATTACCACGCCTTTGCGGTTTTTCTCTGCCAACCAAAATATACTTTGGTCTTGCCCTTCAAATCCACGTGTCGCATCAATAATTAGTATACAAACATCAGCATGCTCAATCGCACGAACCGAACGCATCACCGAATAAAATTCGAGATCTTCTTTGACTTTCGCTTTACGACGGATTCCGGCTGTATCTACAAGATTAAACTCAAATCCAAAACGGTCAAATTTGGTATCGATGGCATCACGTGTTGTTCCGGCGATATCCGTTACCATAAATCGTTCTTTGCCAATTAAGGCATTGATGAAACTCGATTTTCCAGCATTCGGGCGACCAACCACTGCAAAACGAGGCAATTCGATTTCTTCTTGTGTAGGTTCTGGTTTGATTGGAAAAGCTTCGATTAAAGCGTCTAGCAAATCTCCAGTTCCGCTACCAGAAATACTGGCGAACGTATAATAATCGCCCAATCCCAAATTATAAAATTCGATCGCGTCTTTTTCACGCATCGCGTTATCTACTTTATTAACCGCCAACAAAACGGGTTTGGTCACTTTTCGCAATAATTTTGCCACGGCTTCGTCCATGGGAGTGATACCTTCTTCAACGTCGGTGACGAAAATAATAACGTCGGCTTCGTCGATGGCGAGTTCAACTTGCTTTCGGATTTCCGCTTCGAAGACATCGTCGGAACCGCGAATATAACCGCCAGTATCAATAACAGAAAACTCCTTTCCATTCCATTCGCTTTTACCGTAATTACGATCGCGGGTCACACCCGAAACCGAATCTACGATGGCTTCTCTTCTCTGAATCAACCTATTAAAAAGGGTTGATTTTCCTACGTTGGGTCTTCCGACTATGGCAACAATGTTATTCATAATGCTTTTTGAAATATTGCGCAAAGGTAGGTAAAAAAGGTACTAAGTTGCTAAGGTTGCGAGTCGCTATGTTTAAGAGTTTTTTTGGGAGCTTATTCCCGCTATCATTCCAATCTTTTTTGTTGCATTGGCATCGGTATAATAATGAAGGTATTTCAATTGCAACAAAAAAGGATTTTCCCTTCTATCGGGGCTAGGACATTGTCATCAAAGAGCGGCCGCGTGAGGGATTGGCGAGGAAATCCTTTTGCGGCGTGGTTCGCCGCAAAAGATTGCAACAAAAGCCCGACCCTTGTGGTCACGCTAAAAAAGACACGGTTGCGCTCTTGGACTATTCGACCGCTTCGCTTTTAGATTACTCGAAAATTCGAATAATCTGTCTCTTTAAAATCAATTATTATATCCGAATCTTTTGAGTTGATTAACGTTGCTTCTCCAATTCTTATTGACTTTCACATACATCTCGATGTGAATTTGCTTGCCGAAGAATTTTTCTAAATCGGCGCGCGCTTCCACTCCAACTCTCTTGAGTGCTTCGCCTTTGTGACCGATAATGATGCCTTTCTGCGTATCACGTTCGACCATAATTAGGGCTCGAATTCGAATGATTTTCTCGTCTTCGAAAAATTCTTCTGTTTCGATTTCTACTGCGTATGGAATTTCTTTGTTGTAGTGTAGTAAGATTTTCTCTCGAATGGTTTCGTTAACGAAGAAACGTTCAGGTTTGTCCGTCAGTTGATCTTTCGGATAATAAGCAGGAGATACCGGCAGTAACGAAATAATTCTAGCGAAGACTTCCGGCACATTAAAATTTTTCAAAGCAGAGATTGGAAAGATTTCGGCATTGGGAACTTTGGCTGTCCAAAAAGCTACTTGCTTTTCTAGTTGCTCTTGATTGGAATTGTCGATTTTATTTAAAAGTAACAAAACAGGGATTTTCGCATGGATGATTTTATTGAAAAACGCTTCGTCTTTAAGATCTTGTTCTCCAATTTCGACCATATAAATGAGAATATCCGCATCTTCGAAAGCCGATTTGACGAAGTTCATCATCGACTCTTGCATTTCGTACGCTGGTTTGATGATTCCAGGCGTGTCAGAAAGAATCAATTGAAAATCATCGCCGTTGACGATGCCCAAAATTCGATGACGTGTGGTTTGTGCTTTTGAAGTGATGATAGATAATCGTTCCCCTACAAACGCATTCATAAACGTTGATTTACCAACGTTTGGGTTACCGATGATGTTGACAAAGCCTGCTTTATGTTCCATAAATTTAGTCTAATTGCGATTATATAAGAAAGCCACTCATTGTTGAATCGTTTTTGGCATCTATTCAGCCGAAATCCCTAACATTTTATGTGCAGATTTCGACGGTTTTGTGATTTCCCATAAACCCCAAAAACTTCTATGCTATTCAGATTTTCTTTGTAAATAAGTGTGATTACAAGAAAAACAAATGCTCTTCACACATGACTTAGACGAGCATCTAACGCTATCCAGCATCGTTGGGAGTGCAAATATACAATGATATTTATAGTTCTGAACGACAAAAAATAAATCTTTACGATAAAATCATTGTCACGAAATACCCGTCTTTTTTTTGATCAAAATAGATTATCATCAATCTGAACAAAGGCAAATTTGCTTTCGAATTGCTCTCACTTTCTTACGACAAGTCATAAATTGCGTTCGCGAAAAGACGAGACAATTTTCAATTAGATAAAAAGACTGTCAAACAAGGACAAAAATTATGATTTACATCTTAATCACAAAAGCCGCTTGTGTATTTGTAAATATTTTTATTAAATTCGCATCCCTAATAAAATTTATGATACTCATCATTTCAATTTCAGTAATATTATTA
>CALPOS020000052.1 GCA_943325255.2 Sphingobacterium thalpophilum | reverse complement strand
CATGGAGAACACTTGATCGGCTTCTGCCAAACTATCGATATTGACTTGACGCAAAGTTCTAAAATTCGGATCCATGGTCGTTTCCCACAATTGTTCCGCGTTCATTTCACCCAAACCTTTATAACGTTGAATTGCTGCGCTTCCGCCCATCTTTTCGTTGGCGATATCACGTTGATCGTCATTCCAAGCGTATTCTTTCTTATTTCCTTTCTTAACCATATATAAAGGTGGTGCTGCAATATAAACGTGTCCTTGTTCAATTAGTTCTTTCATGAATCTGAAGAAGAATGTTAATATTAAGGTAGAGATGTGACTTCCATCGACATCGGCATCACACATAATAATAACTTTATGGTAACGCAACTTTTCAAGATTCAATGCTTTACTATCCTCTTCTGTCCCTATCGTTACACCCAATGCCGTAAAAATATTTCGAATCTCTTCGTTTTCGAATACTTTGTGATGCATGGCTTTCTCTACATTCAAGATTTTTCCACGCAATGGTAAAATCGCTTGAAAATTTCGGTCACGACCTTGCTTTGCTGTTCCACCAGCCGAATCTCCCTCGACCAAATATACTTCACATTTTGCTGGATCTTGTTCTGAACAATCTGATAATTTTCCTGGCAATCCACCACCACCTAAAACGGTTTTACGTTGCACCATTTCACGAGCTTTCTTCGCTGCGTGACGGGCTTGCGCTGCCAAGATTACTTTCTGCACGATGATACGAGCGTCATTTGGATTTTCTTCCAAATAATTCTCGATCATTTCACTCACCGCTTGACTCACTGGCGACACCACTTCTCTATTTCCTAATTTGGTTTTCGTTTGACCTTCAAATTGAGGTTCAGCCACTTTCACCGAAATAATGGCAGTCAATCCTTCACGGAAGTCATCTCCCGCAATTTCGAATTTCAATTTATCTAACATTCCAGAAGCATCCGCGTATTTCTTCAACGAACGTGTCAATCCTGTTCTGAAACCTTGCAAGTGCGTTCCTCCTTCGTGCGTATTAATATTGTTTACGTAAGAGAAAATATTTTCAGTATAACTGGTATTATAAATCAACGCCACCTCAACTGGAATTTCGCCTTTTTCATTATCCATCGAGATCACGTGGGAAATAATTGGCTCGCGATTCCCGTCTAAATAACGGATGTATTCTTTCAATCCTTCATCAGAATGAAACACTTCTTGAATAAAATTCCCGTCTTTGTCTTTTTCTCTTTTATCCGTAAAAGTGATGGTAATTCCTTTGTTCAAAAACGACAACTCACGCATACGCGCAGACAATGTCTCATAGGTAAATTCCGTGGTTTGCGTGAAGATTTGCTCGTCAGGATAAAACGTTTGCATCGTTCCGCGTTTGGTTGTTTCACCAATTTGCTTTACCGGATACAAAGCTTTACCTCTTTCGTACTCTTGCTCGTAAATTTTACCGTCTCTGAATACGGTAGAACGCATGTGTTTCGACAAAGCATTTACCACAGAAACTCCAACTCCGTGAAGACCTCCAGAAACTTTATAAGAATCTTTATCGAATTTTCCTCCAGCACCGATTTTGGTCATAACCACTTCGAGTGCAGAAACGCCTTCTTTTTTGTGTAAATCGACTGGAATTCCACGACCATTGTCCTCTACGGTTACTGATCCGTCTTCGTTAATTGCAACGCCAATAGTGTCGCAATGTCCGCCCATAGCCTCATCAATCGAGTTATCTACTACTTCATAAACCAAATGGTGCAACCCTCTTACACCTACATCTCCAATGTACATCGATGGACGCATTCTTACGTGCTCCATTCCTTCTAATGCCTGAATACTATCTGCTGAATAATTGTGCTTCTTGATTTCTTCGCTCATAAAAATTTTCTCTAAAAAATGTGTTTTTTTGATAACACGCAAATATATTAAAACAGTAACGATTTCATAGTAAAAATGCGGTATTTAGGGATGAAGTTATTAACATTATGTTGATTTATTTCTTCAACATTTTTACACCTGTTCCAAAGTCTTTTGAATACACAATTTGACCAAAATTGAAATCAACACCTCGTGCAATATCATCCTTTAAAAGTAAGGCGCCATCAGCGTCTAGATAAGTCAAAAGTGGTGCAATTTGGCACAATCCAGAAATTCCAACAGTCGATTCTGTCATGCATCCTGCCATGATTAACAAACCTTGCTCTTTTGCTTTCGAAATCATTCGTAACGCAGGCGTTATTCCACCACATTTCATTAACTTAATATTGATGCCATGAAAAATCTCGGAACATGCCGCAACATCGGCCTCTCTTTGACAACTTTCGTCTGCTATAACGGGCAAAACGGACTGCTTTCGGACCTGTTTCATTCCCTCAATATCTTCTGCTTTTAATGGCTGTTCAATGAATTCGACATTTAGTTCTTTCAAAATCTTAGCGTTGTTAATTGTTTGCTGGGCAGTCCATGCACAATTCGCATCAATCCGAAAAATAGCATCCGTAATTTTGCGCAAGCTTTCAACAATAAAAATATCTTCTGCGGTTCCCAGTTTGATTTTATACATAGGCCAAGGTTTTTCAATCATTTTTTGCTGCATCATTTCTAAGGAATCAATCCCGATGGTGTAGGAAGTTACTGGCGTCGCATCATCGTCTTTCGACCAAAAGCTTCGAAGCGTTTTGGATTGCTTTCTTGAATAGTAATCCCAATAGGCAATATCTACAGCACACAAGGCAAAATAATCGTCAGGAATCATCGTAGACAATTGTTGCCATAGTTCATTTGGATGCACGTCTAATGCACTTTCAACAATTGGTTTTACTTCTAATAAACTTGCAGTGAGTCGCTCTGTTGTACTTTGATAATAAGGATTGACAGTTGCTTCTCCATAACCTGAAATTGCGCCATCAGAAATACAAACAACGACTGTTTTTTGAATATTGACGGTGTAACGCGAAATCGTAAACGGATGCTGCAAAGGCAAATCGAAAAATTGAAAAGATAAAGTAAGTCCCATGAAGAAGCATATTAAATAAAAAAAAGCGTTGACCGAAATCAACGCCTTAAAAATACAAACTAAACTACAACCAACTTTTTATTTATTTTAAACTTTTACATACGCATCATCATGAACGTTTGCCACAGCGCGACCTGAAGGATCATTCATGTTTTTGAACGCTTCATCCCATTCTAATGCAATTTTGGTGCTGCAAGCGACACTTGCTTCTTGGGGAACACTTAATGCCGCGGCATCACTTGGAAAATGTTCATGAAAGATAGAGCGGTAATAATATTCCTCCTTTGAAGTAGGCGTTTGAATCGGAAACTTATATTTCGCATTTGCCAATTGTTCATCAGTAATTTCTTTGGCTACCATCGCTTTTAGCGTATCAATCCAACTATAACCAACGCCATCGCTAAATTGCTCTTTTTGTCTCCACGCCACACTCGCTGGCAACATATCTTCGAAGGCTTTTCGCAGCACCCATTTTTCCATGCGCTCCCCGTTGATCATTTTGTCTTTTGGATTAATGCGCATCGCCACATCCATAAATTCTTTATCTAGGAACGGCACTCGCCCTTCGATACCCCATGCCGCCAGGCTTTTGTTAGCTCGAAGACAATCATACATATGTAATTTGCTCAATTTACGAACCGTTTCTTCATGAAATTCTCTGGCATTTGGGGCTTTGTGGAAGTACAAATAACCGCCAAACAATTCGTCTGAACCTTCACCAGACAACACCATTTTGATTCCCATCGATTTGATCACACGTGCCATCAAATACATGGGAGTTGACGCTCGAATTGTAGTCACATCATAGGTTTCAATATTATAAATTACATCCCGAATGGCATCTAGTCCTTCTTGGATTGTGAATTTTATTTCATGATGAATCGTACCCAAATGATCTGCTACTTTCTTAGCAGCCGCCAAATCTGGTGATCCTTCTAATCCCACTGCAAAGGAATGCAATTGTGGATACCATGCATCGACGGTATCTCCCGATTCAATCCTTTTTTGTGCATATTTTTTTGCAATAGCAGAGGTGATTGACGAATCTAAACCACCGGAAAGCAAAACTCCATAAGGAACGTCGCTCATCAACTGACGATGAACTGCTGCTTCGAGCGCAGACTTGATTGTTGCGATGCTCGTTTCGTTGTCTTTTACGGCGTCATAGTCTGTCCATTCTCTTTTGTACCATTGTACAAATTCACCGTCGTTACTCGACATATAATGACCTGGAGGAAACAACTCGATTTTTGTGCAATAGCCTTCCAATGCTTTCAATTCAGATGCTACATAAAAAGTTCCGTGTTGATCCCAACCAATATAAAGCGGAATAATTCCCATGTGATCGCGTGCGATGAAGTATTCATCTTTGGCTACATCATAGATAGCGAAACCGAAAATCCCATTCATTTCGTCTATAAAATGAACGCCTTTTTCTTGATATAAAGCCAATATCACTTCGCAATCACTTTCCGTTTGAAAGTTATACTTTCCTACGAATTTTTTGCGCAAAATTCTGTGGTTATATATTTCTCCATTAGCCGCCAAAATCAATTGCTTATCGGGACTAAACAAAGGTTGTTTCCCAGAAGCTGGATCAACAATCGCCAAACGCTCGTGTGCTAAGATTGCTTTGTCATTGCTAAAAATCCCACTCCAATCTGGGCCGCGATGACGAATGATTTTCGCCATTTCTAATACTTGTGGTCTTAACGACTCCGCTTTTTGCTTTAAATCAAAAGCACATACAATTCCGCACATATCAATTATATTTTAAGATCAAATTTTAAATTTGTTGCAAATATGAATCTTTAGATACTAAATATAAACACAAATAAAAAATTTAACTTTAAATTAAAATCAAATTAAAACAATTACATCAATATTGTAACTAAATTACTTAAAACAGATGTGTCTAAGTTTTAATTCATTAAAAATCGCATAGTTTTGATTTTGAATTTTATATTTGCTACACATTAATTCCTGCAATGATCGGTTCGAAAAAAATCATAGTTGTTCTTCCTGCATACAAGGCCGAGCTTACGCTCATCAAAACCTACCATGAAATTCCTTTCGATATTGTAGATGAGGTCGTTCTAGTAGATGATAACAGTCCGGATGCAACGATTTTAGTCGCACAAGAACTTGGAATTAAACATGTCATCAAACATGATATTAATTTGGGTTATGGTGGCAACCAAAAAACTTGTTACAACAAAGCGTTAGAATTAGGTGGAGATATCATCATCATGTTGCATCCAGATTATCAATATACGCCAAAGCTGATTCATTCCATGAGTTACTTAATTGCGAATGACGTTTATCCGGTAGTGATTGGTTCACGAATTTTAGGCAAAGGTGCTTTAAAAGGCGGCATGCCTATTTATAAATATGTTGCCAACAGATTTCTAACATTAAGTCAAAATCTCTTGATGAATCAAAAATTGTCAGAATACCACACTGGTTACAGAGCCTACAATCGGCAAGTGTTAGAAAGCATCGATTATAATGCTAATTCTGATGATTTTATTTTTGACAATCAATTTCTAGCGCAAATATTCTATAATGGATATGAAATTGCAGAAATTACTTGTCCCACCAAGTATTTTGACGACGCCTCCTCAATCAATTTCAAACGAAGCACAGTCTATGGCTTCGGTGTTTTGAAAACCTCATTGCTATATTTCCTGGCAAAAAACAAAATATTGGAAAGTCCATTATTCTCCACATCAAAATTGACTGGAAAATGATAGGTACAAAAACGAAAAATATTATCGCCCTGCTATTTTGCAGCTTTTTGGTACTTTTTATTGTTGTTTGTACCAGTCACAATAGTTTTTTTTGGGATACGGTTCAATTGGGTTCAAAACATGCCGAATATTATTATTATTCTCATTTTACTTCCTTGCTTTTGCCAACCGACATGGATAGTGGACATATACCCACTTTCGGAATTTACATTGCCCTATTATGGGAAATATTTGGAAGAACACTCGAAGTAAGCCATTTTGGAATATTGCCTTTTGCGCTAGGTATTGTGTTTCAAACTTTTGAAGTCTGTCGGAAATTCGTACCAGAACAATTTGTTGGATTAGCTTCAATTTTAGTCTTGGCAGATCCTTCTCTTTTGAGTCAGATGACTTTAGTTTCTCCTGATGTATGTTTGCTTTTTTTCTTTCTATTGGGATTGAATTCAGTACTCGATAACAAAAAGAAATGGATTATGATTGCTGTTTTTTGCTTGTTTCTAACAAGCATGCGAGGCATGATGATATCGTTATGTCTTCTGAGTTTGGATATCTTTATCCACATCGATTTTAAAACTACTTCCCGAAAAATTACGCAACAACTCTTTACTAGAAGTTTGCTATATCTTCCTGCTGTTATACTGTTTGTAGGTTACAATTCCTTTCACTATGTGGAAAAAGGGTGGATTGGATTTCATGACGATTCACCGTGGGCAAAGAGTTTTGAGCGGGTAGACCATTTCAACGACTTTCTTTTCAATATTGGATTGTACGCATGGCGGATATTGGATTTCGGCAGATTTAGCGCCTGGCTGATTGCTTTACCACTATTGATGTTACACAAAAAACAGCTCTTCAAAACCAAGCCTTTTCGACTTTTGCTTTTCTTTACGATATTCAGTATGATCATACTTCCGTTAAATATGCTGTGGGCAAAAAACTTGATGGGTTATCGGTATCTTATTCCAATTTACTTGACGTTTTCACTTTTAACAGCGGCGATACTTTTCTCCGATTTTGTCCATCAAAAACTAAAGTACACCCTAAGTATCTTATGGATTTTATGTTTAGTCGGTGGTAATTTTATTGTTTATCCCGACAAAATTGCCAAAGGTTGGGATAGCACGCTAGCACATTTACCCTATTTCAAATTAAGACATCAAGCGATAGAATATTTAAACAAAGAGCATATTGATTTTGAACAAGTGCAATCTTTTTTCCCAAACCTCGCCCGGATTGATCAAATAGACTTAAATGGTGATTATAGAGGGTTCCATTATTACGATGGTCAAAGAAAGTATATTTTCTATTCTAATGTTTTCAATGTCAATGATCAAGAATATGATGAAATCCATAATCCCGAACACTACAAACGCATCAAACATTTTGAAAACCAACAAGTCTTCATCGATATTTTCGAAAAAATATAATTGTAGTTACTCGACTTTTTCTATTTGATAGTGCGTTTCATTAATTGTAAAGGAAAAACCAATTTCCTTTCCTAACAAGTGACTTCCCAATGGTGAATGCTGGGAAACGGCTATAATAGTTTTGTCTTCCATCATAATTTTTGGTAAAGCAGTGGAAACAAATAGCCACATTCCATTAGCTTGCACCAAACTACCTAATCCAATTTTCTGGAAATTCTGATAAACATCAATCTTGTCAAGCAGTGCTTTTTGATCTAAAAACTCCTGCAGTTTTCGATTGAGTTTTTCTTGTTCAATATGCATCATCGACAAAGCAGTTTCGTGCTTGTCTCCCGCAGAACCTTTAGCGTCGTTTTTTGAATCTTGAGTTAAAGCAATAATCATATCCCGAAAAACATCGATTTTGTCTTGCAATAACATTGAGTAATGCTGATGAATTTTTTGCTTAAACGTCATATTTTTAATTTCGAAATTAGTTGCATGATTTAAAAAGGTAAGTCAAATTTTTGAAGAACCATTTTACGATTATTTTTTGGGATGATTTAAATCTTCATCTCGTTCACGGTCTTTAATCCAAAGCGCAATTTCTTCAGAAACCAATTTACTAGATTTTCCACTAAGATGAACGCCGTCAGTATAACTGAAGAGACTGTTTTTTGAGGTCAAGTCGAGAAAGCCGGAAGATTTTTCGTTGGGAATTTGCAGTAATTCGCTGAAATTTGGTGCTAGTTGGTTTTCAATATCCAACAATTGAGGAGACACCGGCAGCCTAACCACATAGACGTGACCATATTGTTTTAGGAAATCGATCGTGTTGATGAGGTAATCAAGTCTCACTTTTGAAAATTGATACAACGACAAATAATTTTGGTATTCGACTAAAGTGCTTTTTATTCTTCTTGCCACCGAACTTGAATCCATATCTAAAGAAACTTCAAGCCATCCATTTTCGTGTAACTGCGCGACCGTCGGTTTAAAAATTATTTTGTAATAATTGCCCAACATGTATTTTGTTAAGTACTCAAAATTTGGATCTTGATCTACATCCTGCATCTCACCAACGCAGGACGTATTTTCCCCAAAACTAGAAATATCATTTGGATCTTTGCCTCTACTAGAAATGCTCCAACAGTCGACTGTAATAATAAAAATTTCGTCTTTTTTCTCTTTGCTAAGCTTGCGTTTTATGCTATTCAAATAGGCAGGGCCAAATGGACTTTTACTGATATCAAATGAATAGTTATAGATGTCTGTATTTAATGTTTTATTGATAACTTCTGGATTTAACCCTTGTGCGGCTTTTGAATTCCCAATGATGAAACTGTTTTGTTTCGGAGTAGTAAACCTAAGATAATATGGATCTGCGTATCCATCGGTTCTCGATAGTACAATAAAGATGGAAATGATACATAAAATCGCGAAAAGTGATATGTTAATTATAAATTTCCTCATTCGACTAAAATTGAAAGTAAATAAACTCCTGACTCTTCGATCCGAATAAGAAAATAAGCATCACAATCACATAGTAAAAACACCATTGAAATGGCTTTCTCCATCGTGAAGCAATGGTTTTGATGGCATATTCTTGTTCCCGGCCCATCCATTCCATGGCTATCAGTAAAACAATAAATAGTATTGTTATTGCTGCCTCTTTTATTCCCGTGAAATAAGGCCAGCTAAATAAATCAAACGAAAATATTCCTGAAATATAATCTATGGCATGCTCAAGGCTTTCTGCTCTAAAAAAAATCCAACCAAAAACAACTAAACCAAAAGTAGATAACATTGAAAATAATTCATTAATGGTTGGAAAGTGCTTTCCTTTTGCAACAATATCTATGTGGTTTCTATTTTTATTCATCAATAAAAGTGGCATGAAATAAAATGCGTGTAGCGCTCCCCACGCGAGAAATGTCCAATTGGCTCCATGCCAAAAGCCACTGACTAGAAAAATAATAAACATATTTCTAACACTGATCCATTTGCTAACGCGACTTCCCCCTAATGGAATATATAAATAATCTCTAAACCACGACGACAACGAAATGTGCCATCGTCTCCAAAACTCCGCAATGTCTCGAGAAAAATAAGGAAAAGCAAAATTTCGCAGCAATTCTATACCGAAAAGTCGGGCTGTTCCCAGGGCGATATCTGAATACCCTGAAAAATCGCAATAGATCTGAAATGAAAAGAACAATGCCCCTAAAATTAGTGTGCTACCAGAATAATCTGAAGCGTCTTTAAAAATCAAATTGACATAGGTAGCGCAATGATCTGCAATGACCATTTTTTTAAACAAACCCCATAAAATTTGCTTTAAGCCATCGAGTGCCTGTGAATAATCAAATTCTCTTTTTTTAATTATTTGGGGCAAAAGATGCGTGGCTCGCTCTATCGGACCCGCAACCAAAAGCGGAAAAAAGCACACAAAAACAGAGTAATTAATGAGGTCTTTTTCAGGTTTAATTTTGTCCTTATACAAATCAATAACATAAGACAAACCGTGAAAAGTGTAAAATGAAATTCCAACAGGAAGTATAATATTAATGGATCCTAAATCCGCTTTCAAACCTAACGACGAAATTGCATCAACAAAAGAAGCTGCAAAAAAATTATAGTACTTAAAAACACCGAGAAATCCCAAATTAATAGTGATACTTAGCCACAACCAAAACTTTTTTTTTGCTTTTGTGGAAGCATCAGCTATTTTGATACCCGTGTAATAATCTAATGAGGTTGACGCGATAAGTAAAAATAAAAACCTCCAATCCCAACATGCGTAAAAAAAGTAACTCGAAACTAATAAAATGATATTTTGAAATCGAACTTCTCGCTTCGCAACAAACCAATATAGAAAAAATACAATTGGCAGAAATATGGCAAAGCTTAGTGAATTAAAAAGCATATCTGTTCCCTATTGTATTAATTTATTTATACCCAAATTTAATTGCAATTGTCTTTCTATGTTTCAATACCTATATCATCAAAAATGACTTGCGATAACAATTATCATCTTCCGCCACGAAACCTAAAAGTACTGCAAGATAATAAGTTTGATTTATGATTTACCTCTGAATAGCAAAAAGGTTAGAAATTGCTGTAATTAAAAATCAAATTTATAATTGGCGCCTAGCAATACTTGAAACGACTGCACTGGGAAATTTAGCCATCTTTCATAAGCTTGATTGCCGATATTATTCAAATTAAGAAAGGCATTAAAACGTTGGTTGTATTTGTAACCCACATGGGCATTGGCATCAAAATAACTTTTTACGGTTTTTGTAACAGAAACTATAGGAGTATTGGATTGAGAATCCTTTCTATCGCCGACAAAAAATAAATTTGCACCTGCGTACCATTTAGCCGTAATATTTGCATCGATATTGGCTCCGAGTTGGAATTGCGGTAAATTCCATGCTTCAGGAAGGTTCTCTTGGGAATACGTGTTGAAAGTCCCGTTCACACCAACCGCAACATTCTTCGAAAAATCAGCTTTCAATTCACCAAACAATCGAAACGTTCGGAGTGTATCATACGTCAAACCAAACGAATTTCCGTATTGATACATTTTTTGCACCAAGATGGAATCATCATAATTATTAGCAACAAAAAGTGCCCTGTTTTTTTCGTTGATTACAGATCCACGAACGTTATAACTTACTGCGCTCGCCAATTTCCCTTTTAATCCTGCAAAGACATCAAACTGCCGGTCCGTCGGACGGATATCAAGTGTTGGCGACAAAAATGGATTTTCATTCGTGAATTCACGGTAAGAGTTCTGTTGTAGTTCACCATCAATTCCCATGAAGAAAATCATAAAATCGCCCACCACTTTCAAAGACGCATTGGCTTTCGGGTAGAAAAATACTTTGTTTTTACTGTTCTCATTATCCATTCCCAAAACCACTTCTGCTCCGATATCAAATGACCAATCGTCTTTTCTCATACCAAAACTAGGATGAACGCCCAAATTAGTATATCCATATTTAAAATTGAACGTGTCATTAAATGAACCACTCAAATGATCGACTGTCACAATCGTTTTGATGTCTTTTCTAAACATTTCAAAACCTAGGGTCGGACGCACAACAAAGCGATTCTCCGCAGAACCATACGCATCCCAAAAACGATTGAACTTCAAATTCAATCCATTAAAAATCGTTTCTTTAAAACTAATTCTTCCGCCCAGATTAAAGTTGTTGTACGTTTGTCCTTCGTCGATGCGATCAATCACCGAAGACCGATTTTCTGCCGTAAGTGTTGCTCCAAAATTATCTGGTAGTCCGTACCAAAAATACTTTTGAATTTGATAGCCTAAATCCCCTGTCCAAGCATACT
>CALPOS020000051.1 GCA_943325255.2 Sphingobacterium thalpophilum | reverse complement strand
GATGTAGTGCCAATCAAAAGCGTTGATGCGTCTTTGATGCTTAATTCAAATACCGGATATCTTAAAATCAATCGTTTTGCAGAATCGACTTGCGACGAATTTCAACATGGTATGACCAAACTGAGGAATGCGGGGATGAAGACTTTTGTCATTGACTTGCGCGACAATGGCGGCGGTTACGTTGAAACTGCGGTCAAAATCGCCGATGAGTTATTGATCAATAAGAAACTAATTGTTTTTACCAAAAACAAAAGAAATGAAATTCAAAAGTCAATAGCGACAGATGTCGGTGATTTCGAAGAAGGAAAAGTTATTATTTTAATCAATGAAAACAGTGCTTCGGCAAGCGAAATTTTGGCGGGTGCCATTCAGGATAATGATCGAGGAACCATCGTTGGACGGCGTTCATTCGGGAAAGGTTTGGTGCAGCAAGAAATGAATTTTGATGATGGTTCAGCAGTGCGATTAACGATTGCAAGATACTATACTCCAACAGGTAGATCAATTCAAAAACCCTATACAAAAGGAAATGAAGAAGCCTATGCAAACGACTTCTATGAACGCTTTCAAAGTGGAGAACTGTACGAAAAAGACAGTATTAAAGTAGCAGATACTTTAAAATTCAAAACACCAAAAGGCAAAATGGTTTATGGTGGCGGAGGCATTGTTCCGGATGTCTTTATTTCTTTAGAAGGCAAACAGGGAGAAGGCAGTATTGCATATCTGATGCAACAATCTGGATTTGTTGGTCAATTTGTTTTTGAACAATTAGACAAGTATCGATTGAATTTTAAAGTTTTGACGTTCGAAAAATTTCTAGTGGAAATGAATCGAAACGAAATGTATTACACCAATTTTCAAAATTATCTTTCGCAGAATGGTATTGAGTTTAATTTATCTAAGAGCAAACCACTAGTAAAACGATATTTGTCAGCCGAATTCGCGCGTCAACTTTATGATGAAGAAAAGTATTATGAAATTGTATTGAAACAAGACCCAATGATTCAAGCCGTTTTAAGTTCAAAATTCTAAATTTTCTTGATGCTATCGTGACTTTGGGAGTCAATGCCACTGTTCCACAATGTTAAAATATCGGTTGCGACTGCAGCGCCACTTCCTGCCGCAATTGACAATTGACTGCGCCAACCGGCTAAAGTACCAGCGACGTAAATCCCTTCAGTTACTTTATGATCATTGTTGACTAAGAAAATCCGCTCCTTTTCAGCAACAGCTTTTGGATGAGGTTGAACAAATTGCATTAAACCCTCGATGGCAAAAGTATTGGCATAACCAATGGCAACTACAATTGCTTTGGTTTCGTAGCGATTCTTATTGGTTACAACAATTAAGTTTGGAGATGTGCCTTCAATGCTGAGCACCTTTTCTCCTGCGATTTGTTGCACATGCGGATACAATTGTGATAAATTTTCAAGACTTGACTCTAATAAATCAGAACCTAAAGTTCCTGGTGGAATTCCGTACGCATTGTTGAAAAAGGCTTCTTGTAGAGAGGAAGTTTTTTGATGGGTAATAATTCCGATTTTTTTGTCAGAAACAAAAGGCTTTTTGTGAGCAGAACCTAAAACCAAAGCGCAGGAAACACCTGAAACGCCACCACCAATGATTAAAACATCAAGCATCAATTATTGATCTTTGGTTTTTTCGATGATCATTTTCGACATTCTGAAAATCAAAAGAATGCAAACAGCACAAAAGGCAGCTGCAATACCGATTAAAGCGACAACGCTATTGCCTTCAAACAAGTGATCAAAATCGAGAAGTGTAATGTTGAAAATGATGAGCGCTAATGCGATCACAACCAAAACAGTAGTAAAGATCTTCATGTGAATACTATAATTTGAGGTGAAAGTAATACAATTGAATTAAACGAACAAACCTTTAACATTCGAGGCAAATAATTTAACAGCGATCGCCAATAGCACGACGCCAAAGGTTTTTCGGACAACACCAAGTCCGGTTTTGCCTAACATTTTTTCAATTTTCCCCGAGGATTTTAGCACGCCGTAAACGACAAAAATATTAATTACAATTGCAACTACAATGTTTTCAACATAAAACTGCGATCGCAAAGAAAGTAGCGTGGTCATTGTTCCCGCGCCAGCAATAAGCGGAAAAGCGAGAGGAACTATTGAGGCGGAACTGGCTTCCGTGTCGCGATAAATTCTAATACCGAGTATCATTTCTAAAGCAATAAAGAACAATACAAAGGAACCAGCAACTGCAAAGGAATGTACGTCAATTCCGATTAGTTTTAAAAATTCTTCACCTATAAATAGAAAAACAATCATAATAATCGCAGCAACAAGTGACGCTTTTTCCGATTCGATGTGACCGTGTTTGTTTCGCAAGTCGACGATAATGGGGATAGAACCCACAATATCAATGACGGCGAAAAGTACCATGCCGATGGTAGCTATTTCTTTGAAGTCGAAGTTCATGTCGTGAAGAATTAGGACGCAAAAGTACCGAATTTGTTGTCTTTTAACGCTAAATAGAAGTTAATTTTGGCGTTGTTGTCTGTTTCGTTTTTTCGAAAAACAATTTAAATCAAAATTGCGCTTATCTTTGCCCCATGTTTCAACTCGGCAAAACCATCGTTTCAGAAGATATCCTTGAAAAAGAATTTGTGTGCAATCTTTCCGCATGCAAAGGCGCTTGTTGCGTTGATGGAGATGCGGGAGCGCCTTTGTCTGAAGCAGAAACAAAAATTTTAGAAGACATTTACACCAAAGTAAAACCCTTTTTACGGCCAGAAGGTATTGCTGCCATTGAGTCACAAGGCACTTGGCGCAAAGGAACTGACGGCGATTTAGAAACCCCATTGGTAGATGAAAAAGATTGTGCTTACGTCATTTACGATGGTAAAACCGCGCTTTGTGGTATTGAACAAGCTTATAATCAAGGCGCAGTCGAATGGAAGAAACCTGTTTCCTGTCATTTGTACCCGATTCGAGTGAAAGATTTTACGGAATTTGCCGCCGTCAATTATGATCGCTGGGAAATTTGTGACGATGCTTGTTCACTTGGAAAAGAGCTCGAAGTTCCAGTGTATAAATTTGTAAAAGAAGCGCTTATCCGACGATTTGGCGAAGATTGGTACGCTGAGTTAGAGAAGGTCGCTGAGGAGTTAAAAACAAAGTAGAAAATCCTTGTATTTGCTAAGTCAATTTTCTTAAAAATTGAATTGTAAAAATTGCTCGAGAACGCTTATAAATAGGCGTTTTTTTATTTTTATACATTTATAAATAACTGATTTGTAGGCTTTTAAAAAATATAGAAAAATCTCTTTCCAAAAATCAATTTGTTAAAAACTATCTTCGATTGTGAATAAGTTTGGCTTTCATTTTCCGTTACAAAAGGTAATCTTTGTACCAGTCAAAAAGCACTCTCTTTTTGATACAAATTCACTCAATTCACATACAAAAGATGTCAGCGATAGAACCTATTCTACAAGAAAACAAAAACCGTTTTGTTATTTTCCCAATCAAACACCACGATATTTGGGAATGGTATAAGAAAATGGAAGCTAGTTTTTGGACTGCTGAAGAAATAGACTTACACCAAGATTTGTCAGATTGGGAAAACAAACTCAGTGCTGATGAAAAATACTTTATCAAACATATTCTCGCCTTTTTTGCCGCGTCAGATGGTATCGTCAATGAGAATTTAGCTGAAAATTTTGTCAATGAAGTGCAATATGCAGAAGCTAAATTTTTCTATGGTTTTCAAATCATGATGGAGAACATCCACAGCGAAACCTACTCGCTGTTGATTGATACCTATGTGAAAGATGAGATCGAAAAAAACCAACTGTTTACTGCGCTTGAAGTTTTTCCAGCCATCAAAAAGAAAGCAGACTGGGCATTGAAATGGATTGAGTCGGATTCTTTCGCAGAGAGACTCATTGCTTTTGCGGCTGTTGAAGGCATTTTCTTTTCGGGGGCCTTTTGTGCGATTTTTTGGTTGAAAAAACGCGGATTGATGCCAGGATTGACGTTCTCTAACGAATTGATCTCTCGTGATGAAGGCGTGCACTGTGATTTCGCCGTGCATTTGCACAATCATCACTTGGTGCATAAAGTTCCGAAGAAAAGAATCAAGGAAATTATTGTAGACGCTTTGAACATCGAAAGAGAATTTATTACCGAGTCACTTCCGGTGAGTTTGATTGGAATGAATGCCGTTTTAATGACACAATATCTAGAATTTGTAGCCGATCGTTTGTTAGTAGAATTGGGTTGTACCAGAGAATACAATTCGTCAAATCCGTTTGATTTTATGGATATGATTTCATTGCAAGGGAAAACCAATTTCTTTGAGAAACGTGTGGCAGAATACCAAAAAGCAGGAGTGATGAGCACAGACTCTGAATCTCAAAAAATATCTTTCGACGCCGATTTTTAGAATGCCACGAAGTCGCTAAGCCACGAGGTTTAATGAATATAGATTAAAGATTCTCGTAAAGTCGCAGAGTCGCAAAGTTTTAAAAGTTTATTTGGTTTTTTCATAGCGCCTTTGCGGCTGCCGCGCGCCAAAAATATAAGATTACCAATTTATCTCTAAGCCATTTTTTATACTACACGCCCAATACAAACGGATTGCCTAGCCCCGATAGAAGGGAAAATCCTTTTTTGTTTTGTCACCCCGAGCGCAGTCGAGGGGCTTTCTACAAAACAAAAAAGATTGGAATGATAGCGGGATTAGCTTCCAAAAACAAAAACAAATAACCAGAAGTAGAGAAGGGATTTTCTAGTTCGCAAAACAAACAAGCCCATGTATGTAGTGAAGAGAGATGGCCACAAAGAGCCAGTAATGTTCGACAAGATTACCGACAGAATTAAGAAATTATGCTACGGACTCAACGATTTAGTTGACGCCGTGAAAGTGGCGATGCGCGTTATTGAGGGATTATATGACGGCGTGACCACTTCTGAATTAGACAATCTAGCAGCAGAAACCGCCGCTTCGATGACCATTGCGCACCCAGATTACGCACAGTTGGCAGCGAGAATCGCGATTTCGAATTTGCATAAAAATACCACCAAATCGTTTTCGGAGACCATGAATGAAATGTATCATTACGTGAATCCGAGAACCAATCAGAAAGCGCCTTTGCTTTCGGAAGAAGTGCATGACGTGATTCAAAAAAACGCGGAGTTTTTAGATTCACATGTGATTTACAACCGCGATTTTAATTACGATTACTTTGGATTTAAAACATTAGAGCGTTCGTATTTGTTGAAAATCAACGGTAAAATTGTTGAGCGTCCGCAACATATGTTGATGCGTGTTGCTGTTGGGATTCACTTAAATGATTTAGAGGCTGTAATTGAAACTTACGACTTAATGTCGAAGAAGTTCTTTACACACGCCACACCAACGTTATTCAACGCCGGAACACCAAAACCACAGATGTCTTCTTGTTTCTTGTTGTCGATGCGTGATGATAGTATTGATGGGATTTACGATACGTTGAAAAACACGGCGAAAATTTCACAGTCAGCAGGCGGAATTGGATTGTCTATTCACAATGTGAGAGCGACAGGTTCTTATATTAGAGGAACAAACGGAACATCGAACGGAATTGTGCCGATGTTGCGTGTGTTTAACGACACCGCAAGATATGTAGATCAAGGAGGCGGAAAAAGAAAAGGAAGTTTCGCTATTTACTTAGAAACTTGGCATGCGGATATCTTCGAGTTCTTAGACTTGAAAAAGAATACCGGAAAAGAAGAAATGCGTGCGAGAGATTTATTCTTCGCGATGTGGACGTCAGATTTATTCATGAAACGTGTGCAAGAAGACAGCACATGGACGTTGATGTGTCCGAACGAATGTCCAGGTTTGTACGATGTTTATGGTGATGAGTTCGAAGCATTATATATTTCCTACGAAGAAAGAGGCAAAGGACGAAAAACCATCAAAGCACGTGAATTGTGGGAGAAAATCCTAGAATCTCAAATTGAGACTGGAACGCCTTACATGCTATATAAAGATGCTGCAAACCGCAAATCGAATCAGAAAAATTTAGGTACGATTCGTTCTTCGAATTTGTGTACCGAGATTATGGAGTATACTTCGGAAGATGAAATTGCAGTTTGTAATCTAGCGTCGATTTCGTTGCCGATGTTTGTCGAAAATGGGGCTTTCAACCACGAATTACTATTCAATGTTACCAAAAGAGTAACCCGAAACTTGAACAAAGTCATCGATAGAAATTACTATCCAGTAAAAGAAGCAGAAAACTCCAATATGCGCCACCGTCCAGTTGGATTGGGCGTACAAGGTTTGGCAGATGCTTTCATTTTGTTAAGAATGCCTTTTACCAGCGACGAAGCAAAAAAACTAAACCAAGATATTTTCGAAACTTTATATTTTGCCGCCGTAACCGCTTCGATGGAAATGGCAGTAGAAGAAGGACCGTATTCTTCTTTCAAAGGTTCACCAATTTCACAAGGAGAATTCCAGCACAACCTTTGGGGAATGAAAGACGAGGAATTATCAGGACGATGGGATTGGGCAGCGTTGAGAAAAGAAGTGATGAAAAATGGCGTGAGAAATTCACTATTAGTAGCGCCAATGCCAACCGCGTCTACGTCACAAATTTTAGGGAACAACGAAGCGTTTGAACCGTATACATCAAACATTTATACGCGTCGTGTACTGTCTGGAGAGTTTATCGTAGTCAACAAACATTTATTAGAAGACCTGGTAAAAAGAGGTTTGTGGAACGAAGATTTGAAACAAGAAATCATGCGACACAATGGTTCGGTACAAAACATCGAAGCAGTTCCAGAAGATTTGAAAGAACTGTACAAAACCGTTTGGGAAATGTCGATGAAGGATATTATCGATATGTCACGCCACAGAGGGTATTTTATCGACCAATCACAATCGCTCAACTTGTTTATGCAAGATGCGAATTATGCCAAACTAACGTCGATGCATTTCTACGCATGGCAATCTGGACTAAAAACAGGAATGTATTACTTAAGAACAAAATCAGCCGTAGACGCCATCAAGTTTACGCTGAACAATGATAAAAAAGCAGAACCAACGCAAGAAGTGGCGGCAGCAGTAGAAGTAGCTGAGCCAAATGAAACCGGTGAAATGTCTGCAGAAGATTTTAAAGCTATGATCGAACTGGCACGAAATGCCGGACCCGATGATTGCGAAATGTGTGGATCGTAATTCTTGAGACGGTTACTATCCCATCAAAAAACAGCTATCTTTGGGTAGCTGTTTTGTTTTTTAGGAGCTATTCCTGCTTTCGCCTTTATCTTTTTTCGTACCTCAAAAAGGATATCGGCTCTATCAGGGCTAATAATAGACTACAAGACTGTAAGATTTCAAGATCGTTCCTGTCGTCTTATAATCTTAAAGTCTCACAATCTAAATAATACAAGAATCCAAGAATCTAACAATCTAAAAATGAACTGGGAACAACTTTTATCACTTAAACGTCAAGGCGACACGAGCAAACGTTTGCGCAAAGAACAGGATGACACGCGTTTAGGATTTGAAGTCGATTATGATCGAATCATTTTTTCTGCTGCTTTTCGGAGTTTGCAGGACAAAACACAAGTCATTCCGCTGTCAAAAACAGACTTTGTCCACACCAGACTTACTCATAGTTTGGAAGTATCGGTTGTAGGAAGGTCGATCGGAAGACTGGTTGGAAAAAAAATCATCGAAAAATATCCGTATTTGCAAGAAGTGCATGGTTTTCAAATGAATGATTTTGGCGCAATTGTCGCAGCTGCTTCGTTGGCGCATGATATTGGGAATCCACCGTTTGGGCATTCGGGAGAAAAAGCCATTGGGGAATATTTCTCTATCGGAAACGGCAAGCAATACAAAGACCATTTGACCGATAAACAGTGGCAAGATCTCATCGATTTTGAAGGAAATGCTAATGGTTTTTCAGTATTGACTGCTAGTCGTCCAGGAATAGAAGGCGGATTGCGGATTTCGTATGCTACTTTGGGTGCGTTTATGAAATATCCCAAAGAAAGTCTGCCTAAGAAACCTACCAAAAACATTGCAGATAAGAAATACGGTTTCTTTCAAACGGATAAAGATTTCTTTCAAGAAGTGGCGGCGGAATTGGGATTAATTTCAAATAAGTCTGGCAATGATATCGGGTTTGAGCGCCATCCTTTGGCTTATTTGGTCGAGGCAGCCGATGATATTTGTTATACGATTATTGACTTTGAAGACGGAATCAATTTGGGACTCGTTTCCGAAGATTACGCTTTAGAATATCTTATCAAATTGGTCAAAGACAACATTGATACAGCCAAGTATAAGACTTTAACGACCCGAGAAGACCGCATCAGTTATTTGAGAGCTTTAGCCATTGGCAATCTAATTAATGATGCGGTTCGCGTTTTTATTGAAAATGAAGAAGCGATTCTGCAAGGCAATTTCCCATATGCGTTGACCGACAAGAGCAAGTACAAAGCACAAATGGATGACATCATCAAATTGAGTGTAAAAAACATATATCAAAGTCGAGAAGTCATTGATAAAGAAGTCAAAGGATATCAAATTATCAATACACTTTTAGATAAATTTATTACGGCCTATAATAACCAATCTGAAGGAAAGGCAACTAGTTATGACAAGCTACTTTTGCAAATTCTGCCTGAAAAACATCATCTTGAAAAGGAAAACTTATACGATAGACTTTTGCACATCTGTCATTTCATTTCTTTGCTTACAGATGGCAATGCATTGCTGTATTATCAGAATATCGTAGGATTCAAACATTAGATTGTTAATGTTTTAGTGGATTGCTTGAAAAATCAAAAAAAATAATTTAAGTTTGTTTTCTCTTAAAATAAAAACTATGAAAAAAATTACACTATTAACCGCATTGCTTGTTTCGTTTGTTGGTTTTTCCCAAGCGAACAAGGCAATTATCCAATCTTATTTGGAAACAAATCGAGCTCAATTTGGTCTCACAAATCAAGACCTCTCGGACTTGAGTATTCAAAACGAATTTTTCGGTAAAGGAACTAAAATAACTAGTTGTTATGTGGTTCAAAGACACCAAGGAATTGAAATTTTCAACGGGCAATCTACCATTGCAATCAAAGACGGAAACGTGCTTAAAGTTGGAAGTAACTTCCAAGCTAATATAGCTCAGAAAGTAAATACATCAACACCATCTTTATCTGTAATGGACGCATTGAATAAAGCGTATACTTCTTTGGGATATGCTACTGCCAATTTTTCTATCACCGAATCTACAGACGGAAAGAAATTTACTATTACTGATGGGGTTCATGAAGATCCAATTTTGGCTAAACTAGCTTATCTTCCAACTGCTGATTCTAAATTGAAATTAGCTTGGGGATATCAATTTTATTCTCCAGATGGGAAGCACTATTGGGATATCAAAATTGATGCAGTTAATGGGAACACCTTAGACAAAAGAGATTTAACAATCAACTGTACCTTTGGTGACAGACACCATTCGCATGCACACAATGAAAACGCAAGCAATAGAAAAACTAAATTTAACTTTCACGATGCGGCGTTTGCTGCACCAAAGTTGACTTCCGCTCCAATGGAGGTTCCAGGATCTTACAAGGTAATACCATTCAACTTTGAGAGTCCAAATCACAGTCCTTTTCAATTAGTAACTCCATATGCTGATGCAGTTGCTTCGCCACGTGGTTGGCATAATGCTAATTCACTAACCGGTACAACAGCAGGGCTTATTTTCACGATTACTAGAGGAAATAACATTTGGGCACAAGAAGATGCTAACGGTGACAACGGAACAGGAATTCGTCCTGACGGAGGTGCTTCTTTGCTTTTTGATTTTCCTTATGTAAATGGGGTTTCTCAAACACAACAACCAACGGCTTATACTTCCGCTGCTACAACCAACTTGTTTTACATGACGAATATCATGCATGACATTTGGTATAATTATGGTTTTGACGAAGCGAATGGTAACTACCAACAAAACAACTACGGAAGAGGTGGTGTAGCGTCAGGTACGGGAGATGTTGTACAAGCAGACTCACAAGATGGTTATTCTCAAGCGACGCCTACTTTAAACAATGCTAACTTTACTCCTACAAATGACGGAGTTCGTCCTAGAATTCAAATGTTTATGTGGACTTTAGGAGCTCCTCCAACAGATTATATTCAAATCAATTCTCCTTCAACGATTGCAGGTCCTATGTCTGCAACAACTAATGTGTTTGAAGGAACAGACAGTATTCCTGTGCCTGCGGCTCCAAATGGTATTACCTCAGACTTAGTTTTGTTTCAAAATGAGCCTTTAGTTCCCGGTAATAATCCAAATTCTGCATGTAATCCTGCTACTAACGCTTTCGATATTTCCGGAAAAATTGCCTTGATTAGAAGAGGTGGATGTTTCTTCAGTAACAAAGTTAAAGCGGCTCAAGATGCTGGTGCAACGGCAGTAATCGTTACTGATACCGTAGCAAATAATCCAGTACAATTATCTATGAGTTCTACAGGGTTACTAGGAATTACGATTCCAGCAATTTTTATTTCTAAGGAAAAAGGTGATGTCTTAATTGGAGAAATGGCGAATGGACCAGTAAATGTAAAAATTGAAGTGCCAAATAACCTATACTTATATGCTGACGGAAGTTTTGATAATGTTATTGTCGGACATGAATATGGTCACGGGATCTCAAATCGACTTGTTGGAGGTGGATTATCTGGACAAATGAACAACTATGAGCAGATGGGAGAAGGATGGTCAGATTTCTTTGGTTTAATTAACCAAATAAAAGCTACTGACACCGGTCTTGAAAGGAAGGAAATTGGAACATATGCAGTAAATCAACCAGTAGATGGATTTGGATTTAGAGATTTTGGATATTCAAGAGATATGACTGTTGATCCAAGAACATTTGCAGATTCTAATATTCCTATTCCTGCTGACCCTGCTGATACAGCATACCGTTATAAGATAGGTGAGTTTTGGACTTCTTGTTTGTGGGATTTGACTTGGAAGTATATTGAAAAATACGGTTTTGATCCAGACCTATACAATGGTACAGGAGGAAACAACAAAGTGATGCAATTAGTTATTGATGCTTTAAAATTAGAGACTGCAGGACAAACAAATATTGTGGCTGGTAGAGATAATTTATTTGCTGCTGACCTAGCAACTACTGGAGGAGCAGATTATTGCATGATTATGCAAGTATTTGCAAGAAGAGGCGTTGGTTTGAATGCTTCTTCAGGAAGTTCAGACGATTGCAATGATCAAGTTGAGGACTTTACAGAATTCCCAGCAGGTCCAAATTGTGTGTTGGCTGTAAATGATTTCAGCAGAGAGGATTTAGTTAGAGTATATCCTAATCCAGCTAATAGCCAGGTGAATGTTAGAGTTAATAAATTTGCAGGTAAATTGCAAGTGCAGATTATTGATATCAATGGTCGTATAGTGCTAAATCAAGTAGATGATAATTTTAATGTAGAGAAATCAATAAACATTAATGATTTACAATCAGGAATCTACATTGTAAAAGTAACAGGTGATAATCTTAATTATTCGCAAAAACTGATCAAGAACTAGTTAGTCTTGAGTGTAGAAAAACAAAAAATCCAAATCGAAAGATTTGGATTTTTTTTATATTG
>CALPOS020000050.1 GCA_943325255.2 Sphingobacterium thalpophilum | reverse complement strand
GTTTCATGCAAACAAAGACCTAAAGAGCTTTTATGTATTGCTAGCTCTTTTCTTATTTACGGGAATCGCACTTAAAATTTATCTCAACGAAAGACCTTTCGAACCCAGAGAACGAGATTACGCATTAGTCGGATCGTTTTATGTTTTTGCTATTTGGATTGGTTTTGGAGTTTACGCTATTTACGATTCGGTAAAGAACTATCTCCAACCGAAATTAGCAGGGCCAATAATAATTGTAATTAGTATTGCGATAGCACCGGTCTTGATGGCTTCTCAAAATTGGGATGATCATGATCGTTCAAATAAATATACCGCAATTGCAATGGCAAAGGCGTATCTAAACTCCTGTGAACCCAACGCGATCTTGTTTACAATTGGAGATAATGACACTTTCCCATTGTGGTACGCCCAAGAAATTGAAAATATCAGAACCGACATAAAGATTGTCAACACAAGTCTTTTCATGACCGATTGGTATATTGATCAAATGAAAATGAAGACCAACAAATCAGAGGGCTTGCCCATTTCGTTTACCCACGACCAATATGTTGGAGATAAGTTAGATTACGCCATACATAACCCAAAAAGCGAAAATCGATGGAATATTAAGGACTTCATTAATTTTATTGCAAGCGACGATTCAAGAACTATTATCGAAATGGACAATGGGCAAAAAATTCACTTTTATCCCACGAATAAAGTTCGAATTCCAATCGACAAGAATGTCATTATCGAAAACAAAGTCGTTAACCCGGCTCAAAACGATTCTATTGTTCCTTTTATCGATATTGAAATTAAAGGTCAAGCATTATACAAAAACCGTCTGATGATGTTGGACGTTTTAGCCAACAACAATTGGAAACGCCCTATTTATTTCACTGGCGGAAGTTTCGGCGACGATGATTATCTCTGGATGAAAGACTATCTCCAATTAGACGGAATGGTGTATAAACTCGTTCCTATAAGAACAGCCATTCCTAAAGACGGAAGTCCATTAGATATGGGCCAAATTGATAGCGACAAGATGTACGATATCGTCATGAAATGGGATTGGGGTAACGGAGAATTGAGCACGATTTACCATGATCCTGAAACCCGAAAAAACAGCATTTCTTACCGAACTAATTTAGCTAGATTAATGGAACAATTAGTCAACGAACGCAAGTTAGATAAAGCCAAGAAAGTAATTGATTTAGCTATGACGAAAATGCCACTTGAGTATTACGGCTACTATTCTTTGATTGATCCGTTTGCAGGAGGTTATTATGAAATAGGAGAAAAAGAAAAAGCGCGCCAATTGTTAGAAAAACTAATGAATAAATACAAAGAGAATCTAACTTTTTATCACGGTTTACGTGCATCGGAACAAAGTAATTTAGTGATTGACATTATCACAGACATCGAGCGTTATAGAGGCTTGCTAGAGGTTATGAAAGACCGAGGAGACATGGAATTCTACAACAAGAACAAACCTGTTTTTAATTCCTATAATAAAATGTTTGAACGTTTTGGAAGAGACAACGAGTAATTCAATTAATAATTAATGAAGAACAATTAATAATAAAAAAGTAGTGCTTGAAGTGCTACTTTTTTGTTTTAGATAAGTATGTGGTATTGGATTAAAACAAACAAACTCATCAAGCTCATTTTCTCAAATTATGTTTGGGACATTCCTACCGTGGAGAAAAAAGTTTACTTGACGTTTGATGATGGTCCCACGCCTGAAATTACTGCTTGGGTTTTGAATCAATTGAAAGAATTTAATGCTAAAGCTACTTTTTTTTGTATTGGAGAAAATATTCAAAAGTATCCTGAAATCTTCGACTCAATCTTAACTAACGGTCACACAATTGGCAACCACACTTTCAACCATCACAACGGATGGAAAACAAAAACGTCAGATTACATCGAAAACGTCCTTTTGTGCAAAGAAGTCATCAGAAAACAGACAACAGACAACACGCAACTGTTCCGCCCACCTTATGGAAAAATTAGAAAATCCCAAGCAAATTTGCTCCGTAAAAATGGCTATAAAATAATAATGTGGGATGTTTTGAGTGCTGATTTCGACGCCAGTATTTCACCAGAGAAATGTCTTCACAATGTGATTAGCAATACGCAACCTGGCAGTATAATCGTTTTCCACGACAGCGAAAAAAGCCATAAAAACCTGGTGTTTACTCTACCTAAGTTTTTAACTTTCTTGAAACAAAACAACTATGTTTGTGAAGTGATTGACTAGATTTGTTCTTGCACTAAACCGATAATGGTGTTGGCATCTAGCTCTCCGGATTGTCTCCAAATCATTTGCCCTTCTTTGTAGATCATCAAGGTTGGCAATCCTTTTATACGTAAAGCATCTGCTAATTCTTGATTCTTATCCACATCAATTTTGATCACCTTCGCTTTATCGCCAAGCGCAGCCGCCACATCTCTTATTACAGGATGCATCGACACAGAAGATTCGTTCCACTCAGTATAAAAATCAATTAATACCGGAACTTGAGCATTGATTAGTTCTCCAAATTTTGACATAAAACCAAAATATTTAATTTCTAAACTCTTGTAATTAAGCAATTACACTACAAAAGTAGCGTTTTAAACGAATTATGCTAATTTTTCACCTTTTTTTAGTTGAATAACCGTTATTTCGGGCATAATACCAACTCTTCCAGGATAAGCATGAAATCCGAAGCCGCGATTCACATAAATATAGCGGCCAAATTCTTCATACAAACCAGCCCATTGCTTATAAACGTACTGAGCCAAACTCCATTTAAAATAACCCGGTATTTCAATCCCGAATTGCATCCCATGTGTATGCCCAGATAAAGTTAAATGAAAATTCTTGTCGTGCTTTTTTACTTCATATTCCCAGTGACTAGGGTCGTGGCTCAACAAAATCTTAAAATCATCTCGATGTAATTCATGCGAAGCTTTATTTAAATCACCAGCTTGTTTGAAGTTGTGTCCCCAATTTTCTACACCGACAATTGCAATCCTGTCATCTCCTTTCTGTATAAAGGTATGCTCATTTAATAATAATTTGAAGTCGATTGCGGTATGTAGGTTTTTTATTTCTTGGAAGTTTTCTTCTTTTTCCTTTTCAGAAGGCCATGTAACATATTCACCATAGTCATGGTTTCCTAAGATGGAGTATTTCCCAAATTGATACTCTTTTATTCTTTTAAAGGAATCCACCCAAGGATGCATTTCTTTTGCATGTGTATTGACAATATCACCAGTGAAAAGGATCATATCTGCCTCCTGCTCATTAATCAAGTCAATAGCATAATTAATTTTTTCAGGATTATCAAAACTACCACTGTGCACATCGGAAATATGAGTAATGGTAAACCCATCAAAAGAATCGGGTAAATCAGGAAAAAAAATACGCTGCTTGATAACTTTATAATTGTATTTTCCGACAGTCATTCCATAAATTAAAGACAAAAAAGGAACCGCAGCCAAACCTAATCCAAGTTGACTGACAAACTTTCTTCTCGACTTTAAGAAATCACCATTATCATATTCAACGAAGTAATTCACAGAGCCGACGATAATCCTATAAATATCCTCTCCAAAAAGTACTAAAGTCATTACTATTTTTGGAATATACACCAAAAGCATCAACCCCATTGTAAGCAGCGTCCGCTTTGTTTGCCCTACCGAACGATCGAATTGGGTAAAAGAATAAATAATAAATAAGAAAAGGGAAAGGCTAATGACTAAATAAGCGTTTACAATCCATTTAGTCCGAATCAACGTTCTAATCGCTTGGTATGAGTAGAATTCAATAATAAGAAATACAAAGGCTACGAACAGAAATCTAAATAACATGCAGTAATTTTTGACAAAATAACAAATTAAACAAATGCTAGAAATTTTATTAGTTTAAATTTAACGCAAGGGCAATACCATAACATTGGAATACTTATTTTTACCGACAAATTGATTCTTAAATAATTCAACATGTCAGCACAAAAACGTCTTTACCTTCTCGATGCATACGCCCTTATTTTTCGCGGTTACTTTGCTTTTATAAAAAACCCGCGTATCAACTCAAAAGGTATGGATACTTCTGCCATAATGGGATTTATGAATGCTTTAATGGATGTGATTAAGAGAGAAAAACCCGATCATTTGGCGGTCGCATTCGACAAAGGTGGAAGCGATTACCGCTATGAGATGTATCAAGAATATAAAGCGCATCGCGATGAAACCCCCGAAGCCATCAAAATAGCCGTTCCATATATTCAAGAATTGCTAAAAGCGATGCACATCCCAATTATCGAAGTCGCCGGATTTGAAGCAGATGATTTAATTGGAACGCTCGCCAAACAAGCCGAAAAAGAAAATTATCAGGTTTTTATGGTTACTCCGGATAAAGATTTTGCCCAATTGGTTTCTGAAAATATCTTTATGTACAAACCAGCAAGAATGGGTAATGACATCGAAATATGGGGAATTCCGGAAGTACTTGCTAAATTCGAAATTGAACGCCCAGAACAAGTAATCGATTTTCTAGGGATGATGGGAGACGCGGCAGACAACATTCCAGGATTGCCAGGCGTTGGTGAAGTAACCGCAAAAAAGTTGTTGAAAGAATTCGGTTCGATGGAAAATCTTTTAGCCAATACCGATAAACTCAAAGGCGCGATGAAAGAAAAGATCGAAGCCAATAAAGAAAAAGGAATTCTATCCAAGAAATTAGCGACAATCTTGCTTGATTGTCCAGTCACTTTTAATGCTTCAGATTATGAACTTTCAAAACCGGATGTTGAAAAAACAGACGCTTTGTTTCAGGAATTGGAGTTCCGTCAGATGAAAGCACAATTCGACAAGTATTTTGGCACGGGTAAAGAATATGACGAAATTGAAACCAACGGAAACGTAAACCATTCTGAACAAATCGTCAAGAAAACACCCGCTAAAAAAACCAATGAAGAACAGTTCGACTTATTTGGATTCTCCGATGAAGAAGACACCGAAGCAAAACCGAATTCTTTTTATGCAACACTAAAAAACACCGAACACTTTTATCAAATTGCACAAGGCGAGATGTCGATTAAGTTACTTTTACAAAATTTGATGCGCCAGAGTGCGGTTTGCTTTGACACTGAAACTACCGGTATCGATACACTTCACGCAGAATTAGTTGGAATATCATTCAGTTACGAAAAAGGAAAAGCGTTCTACATTCCTTTTCCTGAAAATCGAGAAGAAGCACAAATTCTCATCGAAAAATTCAAACCGTTTTTTGAAAATGAAGCCATTGAAAAAATCGGGCAGAACATCAAATACGATTTGAAAATATTATCGAAATACGGTATTATCATCAAAGGGAAATTGTTCGACACCATGATCGCACATTACCTCATCAATCCAGATATGCGACATAATATGGATGTGCTTTCTGAAACGTATTTGAAATATTCCCCAAAATCAATCGAAGATCTTATTGGAAAAAAAGGCAAAAACCAGCAGTCGATGCGCGATGTTGCCTTAGAAGAAATTAAGGAATATGCTGCTGAAGATGCTGATATTGCATTACAGCTCAAGGAAATTTTTAGCCCGATTTTAGACAAAGCTGAAACTAAAAAATTGTTCGATGAAATAGAAATTCCACTGATTCCAGTTTTAGCTTCTATGGAAATGGAAGGCATAAACCTCGATGCAAACTTTCTAAAATCGATGTCGATTGACATGCAAAAAGATATTGATTTATTCGAACAAAAAATTTACGACACGGCAGGAGAAAAATTCAATCTTGCCTCTCCAAAACAACTCGGTGACATTTTATTTGATAAACTTAAAATCGGCGGGGCGAAACAGAAGAAAACCAAAACAGGTCAATATGCTACCGGCGAAGAAGTCTTGAGCTATTTGGCCAACGAACACCAAATCGTTAAAGATATTTTGGAGTGGCGACAAATGGTGAAACTGCAGAGTACCTACATCGATGCTTTGCCCAATCAAATTGATAAAAAAACCGGAAGAGTGCATACCGACTACATGCAAACTGTTGCAGCAACTGGAAGATTGAGTTCTAATAATCCGAATTTGCAGAACATTCCGATTCGAACCGAACGAGGGCGATTGATTCGAAAAGCATTTATAGCGCGTGATGAAAATTATACGTTGCTTTCTGCCGATTACTCTCAAATTGAATTGAGAATCATTGCAGCATTGTCCGGCGAGGAAAACATGATTAAGGCATTTCAAAATAAAGAAGACATTCACAGAAGTACCGCTGCGAAAGTATTTAATGTACCATTAGAGGAAGTTACCAAAGAACAAAGAAGCAATGCCAAAACAGTAAATTTTGGAATTATCTATGGCGTCTCTGCTTTTGGATTGAGCAATCAAACTTCATTGTCTCGTAAAGAAAGTGCCGAACTCATTGATGCCTATTATGCAACTTATCCAAAACTAAAATCATACATGTCGAGCCAAGTTGATTTCGCTAGGGAACATGGCTACGTACAAACAGTTTTAGGAAGACGTCGCTATTTAAAGGATATTAACTCTGCTAACATGATGGTGAAAAGTGGCGCAGAACGAAATGCAGTAAATGCTCCAATTCAAGGAAGTGCCGCCGATATTATCAAAATTGCGATGATCAATATTCATAAAAAATTGACCTCTGAAAACTGGAAATCAAAGATGTTGTTGCAAGTTCATGACGAATTGGTGTTTGATGTTCATCATGATGAACTCGAAAAAATTCAACCGATGATCAAACACGAAATGGAAAATGCATTTAAACTTGACGTTCCTCTAGAAGTAGAAATCGGAATTGGGAAAAATTGGTTAGAGGCGCATTAAAAGTAGTGTTCAGTTGGAAGGTTTTAGTGTTCATTTGTATCTAGCTAACAAAAAAGTTGCTTTACATTAGAAAACAGCAAATCGAAAATTTTTAGTTAATTTTGATTTATGAAAAATTCGTACAGTATAAACGATTTGTCGTCACACCTTTTCTGGGATGTGGATAAAAATGCCTTGGATTTTGAAAAATCAAAAGTTCAAATCATATACAAAGTGCTAGAGTTTGGATTGATTTCTGATTGGAAAATTATTCAAGAGATCTATGGATTAGAAACCATCAAAAAAGTTTCTTTGAAACTACGAACGCTGGATGTTGTGACATTGGCCTTCTTATCTGACTTATTTAAAATTGAAAGAAAAAAATTTAGATGCTACAAACACAGTCAGTTGACCCAAAACTCTTGGAACTCTTAAGAAAGATAATGAATTGCGATTCTTTTTCCGATTTCAATCTTGCTGGCGGCACATCGCTTGCTTTGCAAAAAGGTCATAGAAAATCGATTGATATTGATTTGTTTGGAAATTCGGAAATCTACAGTGATGATTTTATTGAAATACTTTCAGGCTTCGGAAAAGTAATCACGCTAAAAAGGAGTAAAAATATTTTAATCCTTTCTGTTGATGGAATCAAAGTAGATTTTGTAAACTACAAATATCCATTGCTAGAAAGTATAAAAGTCATAGATAATATTCGTTTGGTTTCGCAACCTGATATTGCAGCAATGAAGTTAAATGCTATTGTTGGTAGAGGAAGTAAGAAAGATTTTATTGACTTGTATTTTCTTTTGCAAACCTATTCGCTACAAGAAATGATTTCGTTTTTCAATAAAAAATTTGCCGACGGATCAGAATTTATGGTTTTAAAAAGTTTACATTATTTTGATGATGCCGATTTAGAAGAAATGCCAGAAATGACAAATCCAATTCATTGGGATGAAATTAAAGCAAAGATTAAAAGTTTATAAAGTTTGGCCATAATAGAGAACGAAATGGAAAATGCATTTAAACTTGACGTTCCTCTAGAATTAGAAATCGGAATTGGGAAAAATTGGTTAGAAGCGCATTGATTTTAACTCACATAAAATGCACCTATTTGACTCCGTAAATGCTTGTAAATAGTTACTACTGAAGAAAAATAAGTCTACGAAGAGTCGAAGGTATAAGGCTGTACTCAAAGTAACTACTCTTTAAAAATAAATACTAATTTTAGATGCTCAAATAAAACAAACTTTGGAGTCACTGAAAACCATATTATATTTCTCTATTTTTCGATATCCGCTAAAGCTGGAAGAAATTCATAGTTACACGAATCATCGTGATTTGGAAGACACTATTGAAGAGCTCAAATCTTTGTTAGAACAAAAAATCCTGACGAAAGTGGATGGATTTTACGTCTACGGGAATGATCTAGAAAGTGTTCCGAAAAGAATGAAAGGCAATGTGTTGGCGAGTAAAGTCATCACTAGAGCGGAATCCAAAGCAAGCTTTATTTCGAAATTTCCTTTTGTGGCAGCAGTGGGCGTTTCTGGCTCGCTGTCAAAGGGCTACTACGATTCGAACAGTGATGTCGATTTTTTTGTAATTACGGCCCCCGATCGATTGTGGATTTGCAGAACTATCTTGATACTTTACAAGAAAATCTTTCTGCTCAATTCGCGCAAGTACTTTTGCCCCAACTATTTTATTTCTTCTGAGCAACTGGAAATCGTAGAACAAAATCGCTTTACGGCAACAGAACTTAAGACGTTAATTCCGTTGCAGGGAAAATTCCACTTTGAACGCTTTTACGAAAGTAATTTGTGGGTAAAGGACTACTTTGATAAATTCAATCCGAGCTTGGATAACACTCCGAAAATCGAAAAAAACTTCGTTAATAAAAACATTGAATATCTACTTAATAACAAACTCGGAGACGGCATTGACTATTTTTTCAGAAGCATCACCCTACGAAAGTGGAAAGCTAAATTCGATTATTTATCAGAAGGAGATTTTCGAATCGCTCTAAAATCGACCAAGAACATTTCTAAACACCATCCTTCCAATTTTCAAAAAAAAGTTATCTTATCTTTGAACGAGAAACTCGATGAAGTTCAGCACAGATTTAACATCGCTATTCAAAAAGAACATGTCTAAGATTCTCTTTTCACATTCTTATTATTACCAATTAGACCCAAAGCAATGGAAAAACAAAATGCCATTTCCTCCTTTGGGAACACTGTATGCTGCTGCGCTATTGAGAAAGAATGGTTTCGAAGTTAACTTGTTCGACACCAATCTACTGAAAGATCCAAAGTCTATTCGCCCGTTACTTGCCGAAACAAAACCAAAATACCTTGTTATCTACGACGATGGATTTAATTATTTGACGAAAATGTGTTTGACCAACATGCGGGAAGCTTGTTTTGAAATGATTGAGTACGGTAAGAAAGAGGATTGCATCGTTATTGTCTGCAGTTCAGATTCGTCAGATCATTTCGAGAAATATCTTGACAACGGCGCTGATTTTATTCTCAAAGGAGAAGGAGAAATAACACTTATTGAACTATTCAATTGCCTTGAAAAAAGCCAGCCCGTTAACAATGTTGATGGACTAATCTATAGACAAGACGCTGCGACAATTATAAATTCTGCTCGTAAAGTATTGCAAAATCTAGACGAATTGCCTTTTCCCGCTTGGGATCTTGTTGACATCAAAAGTTACCAAGCCATTTGGAAACAAAGCGGAACGGAATTTACGCTAAATATCGCAACTACTCGAGGTTGTCCTTATAAATGCAATTGGTGTGCGAAACCTATTTACGGCAATCGATACAATGCCCATTCGCCAAAATATATTGTCGAAGAAATTGCTTTTCTAAAACAAAAATACAATGTTTCCAGATTTTGGATGTGCGATGACATTTTTGGATTAAAACCGGGTTGGGTCCAAGAATTCAACAAGGAACTTAAAAACAGAAAAGTAGCGATTAAATATTTCATTCAAAGTCGTGTCGATCTGCTACTCAAAGAAGATTCTATCGAAGCGCTTGCCGAATCCGGCTTAGAAGAAGTCTGGGTAGGTGCGGAAAGTGCGTCGCAAAAAATACTAGATGCTATGGACAAAGGCACTAAGGTTGAGGAAATCTATGAAGCCACGCGCTTATTAAAAAACAAGAAAATTCGCGTTGCTTTTTTCTTGCAATTTGGTTATTTGACTGAAAACAAAAACGACATTAGGAAAACCATTGAAATGGTTAGAGAATTGAAACCTGACAATATTGGTATTTCGGTTTCCTACCCGCTGCCCGGCACTTTATTTTATGAAAAAGTAAAAGACGATTTAAAACTCAAAGCAAATTGGACAGATTCTGACGATTTTGAAATGATGTTCCAAGGCACGTACTCTTCGGTGTTTTATAGAAAATTGCAGCGATATGTTCACAAAGAGTTTCGGAAAAGTCAAGGAATTCAAAACGTAAAATTGATTTTAAAGCAACCCAAATCAGCTAGTTTAGCGAAATTAAAATCAATTTTTAAGCTAGGATATTATATTCCAAGTGGATTATTTGATCGTTTGAGTTTAAAAATGTCTGAAAATGAAAGCTGATTATCTCAATGCTATTGACAAAGGATTTTCTTCCATCTATGAGGAATATGAATTTTTAAGTAAGAATAACTTTATCGATATCTCGCGCAGAAACTTCATTCGAAATGAAGTAGGCCTTTTCTTAAAACCTGATCATCATATGCTGGAAATTAATTCCGGAAGTGGCATTGACGCTGTTTATTTCGCACAAAAAATACATTCTGTTTTGGCAACTGATATCGCTTCAGAATCCGAATCATTTATTTCAAAAAAAATTGAACTTTTAAATTTAAAAAATCTCAAATTTCAAAAATGTTCTTTTACAGATTTAAGAGTTATCAAAAATCAAAAATTTGATTATATTTTTTCTAATTATGGAGGTTTAAATTGCACTGATAATTTACAATCGGTTTTTAACCAATTTGAAGAGCTGCTCAACCCAAATGGCTATATTACGCTTGTAATAATGCCTCCATATTATCCAATCGAAATGCTCACTTTCTTCAAAGGAAACAAAAAAGCATTCAGACGGTGGAGCGAAAACGGCACAATAGCAAATGTTGAAAATCAATCTATTGAAACTTATTATTATACTCCAAATCAAGTAAAAAAGGCTTTGTCAGAAAAATATACCCATATTAAAACCACAAATATTGGCACCTTTTACCCATCGTCACATTACGAATCTGTTACGAAACATAAAAATCTGATTTCAAAACTAATTCAATTTGACGAGTGGATTAACAAACTGCCTTTGATGATAAAAGGAATTGGGGATTATTATATTATTACTTTTCAAAAAAAACTACATGAATAACAGCGCTGAAATTAGTATTGTTATTCCCACTCGAAATCGCCTGAATTCGCTAACTAGATCTTTGAATTCTATTAGCGCTCAAACTTATGCACCAAGAGAAATTATTATTGTTGACTCGAGCGATAATCCTTTAAGTATCGAGCAATTCGACACGAATCTAGGAACGCTTAATGTCCAAATAAATCATACACATCCGTCTGTTTGCTATCAAAGAAACTATGGAATTGAAAAAAGCATCTCAAAATTTATCTTACTATTAGATGATGATATTGAACTTTCTTCGAATTATATCGAAACCCTGATGCGTCATTTAGAATTCAATGAAAATGAGACGGTTTGTAGCGGCCTAATTCTAGAGAACAGAAATAACAAATGGAATTACTGTGAAACACAAAAATCGGAAATAGGCGTCTTTATGGCATACTTGTTTGGTTTGTCCGTTTGGTTTGATTTTTATCAGAAAACAGCTCCAAAAAACAGGGTTAGTCATTACATTCACAACGCTTTTATTAAGAATGAAAACTCCATATCTAAATCCGGATGGCCGAGAGTTGTAGACTTTAGACCGCCTTCATTTAAGACTCCCATTTACAG
>CALPOS020000049.1 GCA_943325255.2 Sphingobacterium thalpophilum | reverse complement strand
CACTTTTAGACGCAGTATTTTGGCCCGATTTACAACTTGCGATAGCTATTCCTAGTGCTGCAATGAGGAATAATTTTTTCATAAAGAAGGGTGAGTTTTTAGGTGTTGTTGAAAGCAGTAAAGATAAAAATTCAATAAACACAACTGTTAGTTTGCTGTTAAAACTTCTTCGGTGATTGGACCACACTTCATTTTTTGTACTTTTGCTTTATGAAAAACAAGAAAACCTTGGTTTTAGGCGCTTCAACAAAACCAGAGCGATACGCTTACAAAGCCATTGAAATGTTGGTAGACAAAGGCCATTCTACTTTAGCCATTGGTCAAAATGCTGGAGAAGTCGCTGGAATAAAGATTCAAACCAAAGCGATTCCGCTAAAAAATATCGATACGGTGACGCTTTACCTCAATGCGTTGCGCCAACGTGATTACTATAATTACATTATCGAAGCCAAACCAAAGCGCGTTATTTTTAATCCAGGAACCGAAAATCCGGAGTTATATCAACTGCTAAAAGCCAACGGAATTGGAGTAGAAGTGGCGTGTACCTTAGTCTTGTTGACAACCAATCAATATTAATTTTTAGGAGCTATTCCTGCTGTTCGTTATTTCTTTTGTGTCGAACGCCGCCACAAAAGGATGCCACTGCCATCAGGGCTAGGGAATTGGCGCAAAAATTAGAATTTCGTTTGTGAAGTCGCTGGTTTGCTAATCAACAACAATCCCAAGAACGTAATTAGTCCGTTGATGATGATGAGTTCATTATCAATCACATAATCGCCCAAAAGCGCTGCGGAATTTTTACTGATAAAAAAGCAAATCGCTGGCGATAACATGCAAATAAAAGGCACCCATTTGTCCTTTACAGTTTTGGATTTCATAAATAGTCCGAATCCATACAAACCTAGCAATGGTCCATAAGTATAAGATGCGATTTTAAAAATCATACTCACCACAGACGCATCGTTAATCGCATTAAATATGACAATTACGATAAACATCAAAAAGGAAAACGCAATATGAACACCATGTCTGGTTCTTACAATGTTGGGTTTGTTGGCGTTCTCAGATTTATCCATTCCTAGAAAGTCAACGCAAAAGGAAGTAGTCAATGCAGTAAGCGCGCTATCGGTGGTGGCAAAGGTCGCAGCGGTTAGTCCCAGCAAGAAAACCACCGATGGCACAATGGTCAAATGATTAAAAGCAATTTCAGGAAAAAGTAAATCTGTTCGCGGTTTTCCTGTAATTAGATCCGTTGGAATTTCGATATTATTTTGACTCGCATAGATGTACAGTAACGCACCAACACTTAAGAAAAAGATATTGATTAAGACAAAAATTCCGGTAAACGTGTACATGTTTTTTTGCGCGTCTTCAATATGCGCGCAACTCAAATTTTTCTGCATCAAATCTTGGTCTAAGCCTACCATGGCGATGGTGACGAAGATTCCGCCCAGGATTTGCTTGACGAAATAAGTTCCTTTCAAATAGTCTTCATAGAAAAATATCTTCGAGTAATTACTGTTTTTTACTGTTTCAAAAGCTTCAAAAAACGACAAGTTCAAACTGTTGCAAATAAAAATAATCGTCAAGAAAACCGAGGAAACCAAGAAGAAAGTTTGCAAAGTATCTGTAATGATGATGGTTTTGAGTCCACCGCGATACGTATACGCAAAAATCAACGCCAACGAAATGAGCACGGTCAACGCAAACGGAATGTGATAGAAATCAAAAACATAGCGTTGCAAGACAATCACCACCAAATACAATCGAAAAGACGAGCCAATGGTTCTGCTTAAAAGGAAAATAAAAGCGGCAGTTTTGTAGCTTACGGTTCCGAGTCGCTGTTCGATATAACTGTAAATCGAAGTCAAGTTCATTCGATAATACAGTGGCAGCAATACTTTAGCAATAACTAAAAAACCAATCGCATTGCCCAACACAAACTGAAAATACTTGAATTGATTTTCCGGATTGCCCACTTCGCCTGGCACCGAAATGAAAGTCACGCCAGATAAGGCAGTTCCTATCATTCCGAAGGCCACCAAATACCATTTTGAATTTTTATTGGCTTTAAAAAAAGCATCATTGCCGCTATTTTTTTTGCTCGTATAATGCGAAATAATAAAGAGCAGACCGAAGTAAACAACGATAAGTGATAGGATGGCAAATGGAGTCATAATATTAATTTTATGATGCCAAAATACAATTTTTTGTTGAATCGTTTAATCGTTTATTCGTTTAACCGTGAACCCGATTGCCCGATTGAACAAATCCACGATTAAACAAATCGACGATTAAACAATTTACTATCTTTACGCCCATGGAATTTTCGTCAAAATTATTAGAGAAAGCAGTCAATGAAATGGCCCAATTGCCTGGAATTGGCAAGAGAACTGCTTTGCGATTGGTATTGCATTTATTAAAGCAACCGAAAGACAAGACGCGATTCTTGAGTGAAGCGTTAACGGCAATGCGTGAAGAGGTGAAATTTTGTGCTAGTTGTCACAATATTTCGGATGTAGAATTATGTGAAATTTGTTCAAATACCAATCGAAACCATAAAATAATTTGTGTTGTCGAAGATATTCGCGACGTTATGGCTATCGAAAATACGCAACAATTCAAAGGAATTTATCATGTGTTGGGCGGAAAAATTTCCCCTATTGATGGCATTGGTCCAAGTCAGCTAAATATTAATTCATTGGTTGAGAAAGTAAAATCAGGGACGATTGAAGAATTAATTTTCGCATTAAGTTCAACAATGGAAGGCGATACCACTAATTTTTTTATTTACAAACAAATCAAAGATTATAACATAATAACCTCTACAATTGCACGAGGAATAGCAGTTGGTGACGAATTAGAATACGCGGATGAGGTTACTTTGGGGCGCAGTATTTTGCAGCGAATTCCACTAGAAATTTCTTTCAAAAACAATTAAATAATTTGTTGCGCTGTTTTTTTGATATTCTAAATGAAAAACTATCTTTGTTTGCTAAATTTTTTCAACAAAATGAATAACAAAATACTGTTTCTTCTATTGGTTTTCGGGGTGTTTTTTTCCTCTTGTGTGCCGATAAAGGACTTAATTTATCTTCAAAATAAAGATAAATCTGAGGTTTCTACTTCGGTTAATCCAATAAACGCAAAACCATATCGTCTTCAAATAAATGATGTCATCAGTGTTTCCATTAAAGCCAACGATCCAAAACTTGTGCAGATTTTTACGCCAAATAATCAGGGGAATGAACCTGGAAAAAGTGGGGAAGCACTCTATTTTGAAGGATTTACCGTAAATGACCACGGAAATATTAGAATGCCAGTTTTAGAGGAGTTGAATGTGGTTGGATTTACTTTGGATGAGGTTCGACTAATTATTGAAAAGAGATTACTGGAGGAATATTTTAACAAGGAAGCGAGTATATTTGTGTCTGTAAAGTTAGCGGGATTGCGGTATACTGTGAACGGAGAAATTAATATGCCAGGCACCAAGACGCTCTATCAGGAGAACTTGACAATCATGGAAGCGATTGCTAATTCGGGAGATATCACCGTCGTTGGAGATCGAAAAAATGTTGTTATTTTGAGGCAAACTCCATCAGGCACTGAAATGCATTCAATTGATTTAACAGATATTAAAGCGATGCAATCACCGTATTACTTTATACAATCGAATGACTATATCTATATTAAACCATTGAAACAGAAGTCTTGGGGCACAGGGAAAACAGGTGTTGAGACTCTAACAACGGCAGTTTCAATACTAACGCTTCTACTCACAACTTTTATTATTTTACGAAACTAAAACAGGAATGATAGATAGCAAAGATTTTTCGTTTTTTGAAAGCCAAAACAGCTTTGATTTTAAAGGTTTCTTGATAAAGATTACAAGTTATTGGAAATGGTTTTTGTTGAGTTTAATCATCACTTTTACAATAGCCTACCAAGTAAATTTAAGAAAAGAGAAGGTGTATGAGATGCAAACTTCTATTGCCATTAAAGAAGAGAACAATCCTTTCTTTACTTCTACAACTAGTTTGGTATTTAATTGGGGAGGAACTTCTGACCAGGTTCAAAATATTTCAAACACCTTAAAATCAAGGTCGCATAACGAGTTGGTAGTTGAAAAACTAAAATATTATGTAGATTACTTTAAAAAGGGAAAATACAATTTTCAGGATGTTTATGGCAGTATTCCGTTTTACATATCATTTGATAGGAATAGTAAACAGCTTTTCAACAGTCTCATAAATATTAAGTTTATTAGTGATTCAGAATATGAAATGCGACTTTCTTTCGATGGGAAAAGTGCGCCACTAGTCAATTATTCTGATAACAGTAAGAGTGAAATTTCGGTAGTTCCAGGTGAATTTGTAAAGAGATTTAAGGTGGGGCAGCAAGTAAATCTGCCATTTTTGAATTTTAAACTAGAACTAAATCCAAATCCAGGGTTCTATAAAGGCAATGACTATTATTTTCGATTTAATGAGTTTGACGATGTTGTAGCAAGATATCAGGGAGTGAAAGTTGATATTGATACCAAGGCACCTTCGATTTTGAGGTTGAATTTGCAAGGAACCAATAAAGCAAGAATGGTAGATTATTTGAATGCGACTGTAAAAATGTTGATTAGCGTTCAATTAGAAAGAAAAAACCAGTTTGCAACCAATACAATAGCATTTATCGACAGTACTTTAGTTTCAATGGGAAAAGAACTTAAAGCGACTGGCGATGTTCTCAAGACATTTCATCAAAATAAAGATATTTTAGCCATTCAAGATGAAGGCGTCTCCATTTCAAGTAAGTTATTAGATTATGAAGTTGAAAGAGATATGATTAATAGGAAGATTTCCTATTACAACACCCTAAGAACTTACCTCAAGAATAGTATGGACTATTCTAAACTACCGGCACCAACCGTGGCAGGGATTGATGATCCAAATATATTACTCAACGTGTCTAAATTAATTGAACTTTCAACTAGGAGATCGGAACTTGCTTATTCCGTTAAGAGTGAAAAGATCTTTAGGGATTTTGACATTCAGATGGAATCGATCAAAAGAGTATTATTAGAAAATATAAGTTCGGTAGGTTCGTCGTTAAAACTTGATCTTACGCTGGTTAACAATAAAATTAATGGATTAGAAAGCAATATCAAGAAACTGCCTGAAGAAAAACAAGAGTACTTAAAAATAGTGCGGCAATATGATTTAAGTGATAATATCTATAATACTTTCCTCCAAAAAAGGAATGAAGCTGAAATTGTGAAGGCTGCTAATTTATCAGATATTCATTTTATAGATCCAGCTAAAGATACCGGAGGAGGTCTAATTGGACCAAATACAAGTGTAAATTATGTCTTAGCAAGTTTTCTGGGACTCATTATTCCACTGATAATTGTGTTCATTGTGTTTTTCTTAGAGAATTCTATTTTGAACACCGAAGATATTGGGAAACTAACCTCTATACCACTAATCGGTGTGGTCGGAGTTAAGCAATCAAATACCAATTTGTCGGTATTCGAGCGTCCAAAATCAGCCTTGTCAGAATCCTTCAGGACGATTCGTTCGTCGCTACAATTCTTGTATAAAAAGTATGATATTTCGGGTTCAAAAACCTTAATGTTAACTTCATCAATTAGCGGGGAAGGCAAAACATTCTGTTCTTTAAATTTAGCAACTGTTTTTGCTATGAGCGAAAAGAAAACGGTGATTGTGGGTCTGGATTTACGTAAACCCAGAATATTTGAAGATTTCAATATCAAAAATGATATCGGGGTAGTGAATTTTTTAATTGGACAAAAGACAATAGAAGAAGTTGTCCAAAAAACGCATATTCCGTTTTTGGATGTTATCACTTCTGGTCCAATTCCGCCTAATCCTTCAGAGATTATTATTGGTGAAAGCATGAGGGAATTTATGAGAATCTTAAAATCTCGCTACGATTACATTATTCTTGATACACCGCCAGTTGGATTAGTTTCTGATGCTATTGAATTGGCAGAATATGCAGATTTGACGCTTTACATTATGCGTCAGAACTATACAAAAAAGGATATGATTACTTTGTTGAATAATAGAATTAAGCGTGGTGAATTGGAAAACATTAGTATTATTTTTAATGGATTCCAGAACAAAGCAAAATATGGTACTGGCTACGGCTATGGCTATGGCTACGGCTATGGCTATGGCTACGGTAATTATGGAAATGGCTATCATGAAAATGATAAACCAAAAAACATATGGGAAAGTATAAAAGCATTTGTCAGCAAAATCTAACGATTATAAGAGAATTCTAAATGGAAAACACTTCTATATATAATATTTTAATTACTGGCGGAGCTGGATTTATTGGTTCCAACTTGTGTGAGTATTTTATTAATAAAGGTCATCACATTTTTTGTTTAGACAATTTTGCAACGGGTCACCGACATAATATAGAGGCGCTTCTGAGTCATCCAAATTTTACTTTGATAGAAGGTGATATTCGGAATTTGAAAGATTGTGAAAGAGCAGTTCAGGGCTGTGATTTTGTGCTACATCAGGCTGCATTGGGTTCTGTGCCGCGCTCTATTAATGATCCGATTACGACAAATGAGGTAAATATTTCTGGATTTCTAAATATGTTACAAGCTTCTCGTGATGCTAAGGTGAAAAGATTTATTTACGCTGCAAGTTCTTCAACTTATGGCGATTCCGTAGCAATTCCAAAAGAGGAGGACAAGATTGGAAAACCACTTTCTCCTTATGCAATTACAAAGTACGTGAATGAATTGTATGCCGATATTTTCAGCAAAACTTATGGAATGGAAACCATTGGATTGCGATATTTTAATGTATTTGGGAGAAAGCAAGATCCAAATGGCGCCTATGCAGCTGTGATTCCAAAGTTTGTAATGCAATTAATAAGTCATGAGAGTCCAATCATTAATGGTGACGGAAATTATTCAAGGGATTTCACGTACATAGACAATATTATCCAAATTAATGAATTGGCCATGTCAACTCAAAACAAAGATGCGGTTAATACGGTCTATAATGCAGCATTTGGAGATAGAACCACATTAAATGACTTGGTTCGGTACCTGAAGCAGTCTTTGGCGAAATTTGATTCGAAAATTGCAGATGTTCCCATTATTTATGGACCAAATCGAGCTGGTGATATTCCGCATTCGTTGGCGAGTATTTCGAAAGCAAAGGATTTATTAGGATATAACCCCAAGTTCTCGATGCAAGAGGGGTTAAATGAAGCAGTAAAATGGTATTGGGATAATCTAAAGTAGTTTACAATTTAATTTAATTAGAATGAAAATAGCAGTTGTTGGATTAGGATATGTAGGTTTGCCACTAGCGCGACTTTTTGCAACAAAGTATTCCGTAGTTGGTTTTGATATTAATCAAAAGAGGGTTAACGAACTGAATGACGGAATAGATAGCACACTGGAAATTGATGCACCATTATTGCAATCTGTATTATTAAAAGACGCTTCTAGCAATGCAACAGGTTTGTTATGTTCCACTAATATTGAACACATTAGAGATTGTAACTATTATATTGTGACCGTGCCAACGCCTGTTGATAAGAATAATCGACCTGACTTGACACCTTTGTATAAATCAAGTGAAACAGTTGGGAAAGTCCTTAAAAAAGGGGATATTGTTATCTATGAATCGACCGTTTATCCTGGCGTTACTGAAGATGAATGTGTTCCTGTTCTAGAAAGAGTAAGTGGTCTGAAATTCAATGTTGATTTTTTTGCAGGATATTCTCCAGAAAGAATCAACCCCGGAGATAAATTGCATACAGTTGAGAAAATACTTAAAGTAACCGCTGGATCCACACCTGAGATTGGGATCAAAGTGAATGACCTTTATAAGTCAGTAATTACTGCTGGAACCCACTTAGCTCCCACGATAAAAGTAGCGGAAGCTGCTAAAGTAATCGAAAATTCGCAACGAGATATCAACATTGCTTTTGTCAATGAATTGTCCAAAATTTTTAACATACTTAATATCGATACCCATGCAGTCTTGGAAGCAGCGGGGACAAAGTGGAATTTTCTCCCATTTAAGCCCGGGCTAGTTGGTGGTCATTGCATCGGCGTTGATCCTTACTATTTAGCGCAGAAAGCACAAGAAATGGGATATCATCCCGAGATAATTTTAGCAGGACGAAGACTAAATGATAGTATGGGTGAATATGTAGCATCTCAAGTGGTGAAACTGATGATTAAAAAAGGGGTGGTCGTGAATGGCTCTCAATTATTAATGTTGGGCATCACTTTTAAAGAGAATTGCCCTGATGTGAGAAACACAAAAATTGTGGATGTTATCTCTTCTTTATCTGAATATGGAATTGAAGTTAGTATTTATGATCCGTGGGCAAATCCTGCCGAAGTGGCCCACGAGTATGGTTTAGTTACTACTACTGTTTTACCAAGTAATACTTTTGATGCCATTGTGCTCGGCGTTGCACACGATCCTTTTTCTTCCCTTGATTTTAATGCAATTAGAAAGGATAATTCGGTTTTGTATGATGTAAAAGGAGTGCTTGGAGAAAAAGCAGATGGTAAATTATAAATAAGTGAATTCACTATCGGAATATGAAAATTAGCTCTATTTGTTGTATTGGTGCAGGTTACGTTGGAGGTCCGACAATGGCGATTATTGCGCAAAAATGTCCGCATATAAAAGTTACTGTTGTTGACTTAAATGCGGAAAGAATAGCGGCATGGAACGATTCAGATGTAAACAATATACCGATTTACGAACCTGGTTTAAGTGAGTTGGTTGCAGAGGCGAGAGGACGAAACTTGTTTTTCTCAACAGAGGTTGAGAAAGCTATTTCAGAGGCGCAGATGATTTTTATTTCGGTTAATACGCCAACTAAAACGTACGGTGTGGGTAAGGGAATGGCTGCTGATTTAAAATACATCGAGCTTTGTGCGCGGCAGATTGCCAATGTTGCAAAGGACAATAAGATTATCGTTGAAAAATCCACTTTACCTGTAAGAACCGCTGAGGCAATAAAAAGTATTTTAGACAATACCGGAAGCGGCGTACAATTTCAAATATTATCAAATCCTGAATTTTTAGCGGAAGGAACAGCAGTTCAAGATCTTCAAAATCCAGATCGAGTACTAATAGGTGGTATCAATTCACCAGAAGGAAAGGAAGCAATCGAAGCGTTAGTTGAAATTTACGCGAATTGGGTTCCTAAAGAAAATATCCTAACGACTAATTTATGGTCTTCTGAATTGTCGAAATTAACAGCAAATGCTTTTTTGGCACAGCGGGTATCCTCTATCAATGCCATTTCGGAATTATGCGAAAAAACAGAAGCAAATGTCGACGAAGTTGCCAAGGCTATTGGAATGGATAGCAGAATTGGTTCAAAATTCCTCAAATCGTCTGTTGGTTTTGGTGGTTCTTGTTTCCAAAAGGACATTTTAAACTTGGTATATATAGCCAAATCATATGGACTCAATGAAGTAGCAGATTATTGGGAGCAAGTAGTCATCATGAATGACCATCAAAAGAGAAGGTTTGCTAGCAACATTGTTCATACCTTATACAACACAGTCGCTGGCAAAAAGATTTGCTTTTTTGGCTGGGCCTTTAAAAAGGACACCAATGATACAAGAGAATCGGCGGCTATCAATGTTGCTGAGTATCTGCTGAATGAACAAGCAAAAATTGCAGTATATGACCCAAAGGTCAAAGGAAAGCAGATTATTGCTGACTTAAATTATCTAGAAACTATAGATTCGTCAGCAATAGAAAGCTCAATCGAATCATTGGAAGATCCTTACGAGGCTTGTAAGAACGCTCATGCGATCGCAATCTTGACGGAATGGGATGAATTTAAAACCTATGATTGGCAAAAAATTTATGATCAAATGCAAAAACCTGCCTTTATTTTTGACGGTAGAAATATTTTGGATTCGAAAAAAATGAAAGCGATTGGGTTTAATTTTAGTGCTGTCGGAACTTCTCATTAGGTATAATTTGCCAGTCAATTCTTAATCGTTTCATTACAATTTCTTTGCACTTCCTTACTTGATTTAAGTCAATTTTGAAAAAATAAATTAACTTTATGGTTATTTATTATTTTTAAATAAAAACGAGTACTTTTGTTACTCGTTATTTTAAAATGTATTTCATGCTTGAATCATTAATAACTTCTAAAACGCGCTTACGAATATTAGTAAAGTTTTTTATAAACGTTGCCAATAATGGATATTTGAGAGGTTTGGCGGAAGAACTTAATGAATCTACCAACTCGATTCGCAAAGAGTTGAATAACCTCTTGGAAGCTGGATATCTTGAAAAAGAATCTATTCAGAATAGGATTATTTATAAAGCAAATACAAAACACCCTCTTTTTTCGGTATTACAAAAAATTGTTCGCCAACATATAGGCCTTGACGCAATCGTGGAAATGATCCTGGAGCGAATGGGTCATGTTGAGTCTGTATTGATTATTGGGGATTATGCAAAGGGCATTGACAGCGGAACGATTCAAGTGGTTTTAGTCGGAAGCAATTTGAATTCGGATTATATCGAGCAACTGGTCATCAAGATTGAAAAAGAAATCAAGCGTAAAGTTCAGTTTCAAATTACCGAAAAACATGATGGGCAAGGTTTAATTATCTATGAATTAATCTAAGTCAATATACTATGCCCTGGTACGTAATCTATACAAAACCCAAGAATGAAAAGAAAGTTGCGAATCGATTACAGTTTGTTGGAGTAGAAGTATATTGTCCTTTGGTTACCGTAGTGAGACAATGGTCAGATCGAAAAAAGAAGGTGCAAATACCTTTGTTCAATTCGTATGTTTTTGTAAATATTGAGGAAAAAGAAAGGGAGAAAGTATTTCAAGTTCAAGGCGTGGTTCGCTATTTATTTTGGCTAGGAAGACTAGCAATTGTGCGCGAAGAGGAGATAGTGGCATTGAAAGAGGGATTAAGAGAAACGATTGTTTCGTATGAGGTGCGAGGGATTAAAGTTGGTGATCTATTGCCTATTCCAAGTGGACCATTTCATGGGAAAGAGGGAATTGTAAAACAAATAAGCAAAAACAGTTTACAATTGGTCTTAACTGAATTAGGGGTATTGATTACGCTGAACAGGGAAGACAGAGAGTAAGACAAATAGGTGGTCAAGCTTCATTAGTTTCATTTATTGGGACTGATGGGGCGAAGCCGTGAAAAAAAACTAGTATTATTGATTATGAAGAAAGTATTAATTACCGGCGGGGCAGGATTTATTGGTTCGCATGTGGCCAGAAGAATGGTTAAGAACTACACTGACTATCAAATTTTTAATTTAGATGCGCTCACCTATGCCGGAAACCTAGAAAATATCGCAGATATACAAGATTACCCCAACTACACGTTTATTAAAGGCGACATTGTTGATGCTACTTTTATACATGCCCTCTTTCAAGAACATCAATTTGATGGGGTCATTCATTTGGCTGCGGAATCGCATGTAGATCGTTCTATTACCGACCCGCTTTCTTTTGTAAAAACCAACGTCATTGGCACCATGAATTTGCTAAATGCAGCGAAAGAAATTTGGAGCGGTAACTTTGAAGGCAAGCGGTTTTATCATATCAGTACAGATGAAGTGTATGGTTCACTTGGCGCAACAGGTTTATTTACTGAAACAACTCCGTACGATCCGAATTCTCCTTATTCTGCATCGAAAGCAAGTTCCGATCATTTTGTAAGAGCCTACGGAGAAACGTATGGTTTGCCTTATGTCATTACGAATTGTTCGAACAACTATGGGCCAAACCATTTTCCAGAGAAACTAATTCCATTACTCATCAATAACATTCTTCAAAGTAAGCCTTTACCTGTTTATGGAGACGGAAAATATACTCGTGATTGGTTGTATGTAATTGATCATGCCATTGCAATTGACTTGGTTTTTCATCAAGGTAAAAATCATGAAACCTATAATATTGGTGGTTTCAATGAATGGCAAAATATCGATTTGGTAAGGTTGCTTTGCCAAAAAATGGATGAAAAAATTGGGAAGGAAGCAGGAACTTCCGAGCAGTTAATCACGTTTGTAAAAGATCGACCGGGGCACGATTTGCGCTATGCCATTGATGCCTCTAAAATCAACAAAGAGTTAGGATGGAAACCATCGGTAACTTTCGAAGAAGGTTTGTCGCAAACCATCGACTGGTACCTTAACAATAGAAATTGGTTAGACAATGTGACTAGTGGTAATTACCAGAAATATTACGAAAATCAATATCAATAGATAATATTTTGAATTCATTT
>CALPOS020000048.1 GCA_943325255.2 Sphingobacterium thalpophilum | reverse complement strand
TGAAACATCACCAGCATTTACAGTAACAGCAGTGACTGTTGTTCCCAAATCAGTGGCAACTTTTTTTGCGTACGACGCTAGTTCGAAAGCCACTTTCTTAAATTTTCCTTCTGCAGATTCTGCGTATATTAGTATCGACATCTTTGTAATGTTTATTTGTTGATTTGTTTAATCGTTTATTTATTTTGGGCGTGCCCTTGCGGGTCGGGCTTTTCGCAGTACGCGGTACTTGCTGCAATCCCTCACGCGAACCCGCAAAACTAGATGACTTTCGCTTCGTTGTGCAAAGCACTAATCAATCCGTCTAAGTCGTCGGCTGAAAATAATTTCACTGCCGATTTTGGCGCTGGTTTTTCAAATTTCACTGCCTTAGTTTCACTATTCGCTGTCACTGGTTCTAGCACTGTCAAAACTTTCGTTCTGGCGGTCATAATTCCACGCATATTCGGAATTCTCAAATCTTTCTCTTCTACCAATCCTTTTTGTCCACCGATAATTAATGGTAAGGAAGTCGAAACAATTTCTTTTCCGCCATCAATTTCTCTAGAAGCTTTCGCTGAAGTTCCGTCAACAGTCAATTCGATACAAGAGTTAACAAAGTTGAATCCTAATAAACCAGCAAGCATTCCCGGAACCATTCCACCGTTATAATCTAAAGATTCTTTTCCGGCAATCACCAAATCATAGCCGCCATTTTTGATGACTTCGGCGAGTTGTTTCGCTACATAAAACCCGTCAGTTGGATTGGCATTGACACGAATGGCTTCGTTGGCTCCAATCGCTAAGGCTTTTCTCAAAGTTGGCTCCGTATCCGTGCCGCCCACATTGACAACAGTAACGTTTGCACCTTGCTGCTCTTGAAACCAAATTGCACGAGTCAAACCGAATTCATCATTTGGATTGATCACAAACTGAACGCCGTTGGTGTCAAATTCAGAATCGCCGTTGGTAAAATTAATCTTGGAAGTAGTATCAGGTACGTGACTGATGCAAACTAATATTTTCATATTTCTAGGTTGTTTATGTAACAAATATTGCGCAAAATTAGGACATTATTTTTAATTATTTACTATGCTTGCATAATAAATTTCCCTATTATAACGATTTCGTAGCCCCGATAGCAGCGGCATCCTTTTTTGCTGGTAAAAGCCCCTCGACTGCACTCGGGGTGACAAGCAAAAAAGATAGAGCGGATAGCGGGAAGGAGCTCCTAATAAAATACCAAAATTTTATGCTTATAGTTGTTTAAAATATTTATTTTTGCTGTTCAAAATTCGAAAATACTATGAGAACGATACAATTTAGAGAAGCAATTTGTGAGGCAATGAGTGAAGAAATGCGCCGTGACGAATCGGTGTATTTGATGGGTGAGGAAGTTGCGGAATATAACGGTGCGTACAAAGCATCGAAAGGAATGTTAGACGAATTCGGTCCAAAAAGAGTCATTGACACACCAATTGCAGAATTAGGTTTTGCTGGAATCGCGGTTGGTTCAGCGATGAATGGTTGTCGACCAATAGTAGAATATATGACGTTTAACTTTTCGTTGGTTGGAATTGATCAGATTATTAATAACGCAGCAAAAATGCGTCAAATGTCGGCGGGACAATTTCCGATGCCGATGGTTTTTCGTGGACCAACAGCTTCTGCGGGACAATTGGGAGCAACACACTCGCAAGCATTTGAAAATTGGTTTGCCAATACGCCAGGCTTAAAAGTGGTGGTACCATCAACAGTGTATGATGCAAAAGGTTTGTTGAAAGCGGCAATTCGTGATAACGACCCAGTAATTTTTATGGAGTCTGAACAGATGTACGGTGACAAAGGAGAAGTGCCGGAAGGAGAATACACCATTCCGTTGGGTGTTGCAGATATCAAAAGAGAAGGATCTGATGTAACGATTGTGTCATTTGGGAAAATCATCAAAGAAGCGCATATTGCAGCAGACGAGTTAGCGAAAGAAGGTATTTCTTGTGAAATCATCGACTTGCGTACCGTGCGTCCGATGGATTATGACGCGATTTTGAATTCAGTTAAGAAAACCAACAGACTAGTCGTTTTAGAGGAAGCTTGGCCGTTTGCGAGTGTAGCATCTGAAATTACTTATATTGTTCAAGAACGTGCCTTTGATTACTTGGATGCGCCAATTCAGCGAATTACAACTGCGGATACGCCAGCACCTTATTCCCCAACTTTATTAAAAGAATGGTTGCCGAATTCGGGAGATGTGATTAAAGCGGTTAAAAAAGTGATGTATAAAAGCAATTAATAATGAATAATTAATAGTTAATAATTATTCGGAGTCTTGACTTTCATTGTTAATTATTCACTATTAATTAAAGTATATTTGAAACTTCATCAAGTTCGTTTTGGTGGAGTTTTTTTTTCCTATGAAGAAGAGTTTATTTTTACTATTATTCGTCATTATATCACCGATGCTCTTGGCTCAAACCAAAGTGAGCGGAATTGTGGTTGACAATTCGAATCAACCGATTCCGTATGCCAATGTCATTTTCAAAAATTCTACACAAGGAACCGTTACCAATGAAGATGGTAAGTTCTATCTTGAATCTGATAAAACATACAAGATCCTTCAAGTTTCCTTTATGGGTTTTGAAACCAAAGAAGTGCCGCTGACCAAAGAAGTCAACTACAATTTTAAAGTCACACTCAGCGACGGACAAAAACTCAAAGAAGTCGTAGTTTATGCTGGAAAGACTTCTAAGAAAAACAATCCAGCACTAGATATTCTCCGAAAAATTTGGGAACGCAAACGCAAGAATGGTTTGAATATGTTCAACCAATACCAGATGGAGAAGTATGAGAAAGTAGAATTTGACATGAACTCAATCGACAGTGCTTTTATGAAGCGAAAAATCTTCAAAGGCATGGAGTTTATTTTCAATCAAGTCGATACCTCAAAAATTACCGGAAAAACGTATTTACCGATTTTTATCAATGAAGCTTTGTCGGATGTGTATGGAGATAATGTCCAGAAAAAAGTAAAAGAAATTCTGAAAGCCAATAAGAATTCAGGTTTTGAAACCAACCAACAATTAATCGCCTTTATCAAAGATCTCTATTCTGACTACAATATCTACAATAATTATGTGACTTTTTTTGATAAGAGTTTTACAAGTCCATTGTCGCGAACCGGAATCGACGTCTACAATTATGTGTTGACCGACACCGCTTACATCGATAAGAAACTGTGCTACAACATTGTCTTCTATCCACGGCGGAAAAACGAATTAACTTTCAAAGGAGATTTTTGGGTCAATGATACCACGTGGGCGATCAAGAACATCAACATGGCGGTGACAAAAAGTGCCAACATCAACTGGGTAAAAGACATTTATATTGAGCAAGAATTCGAAGTAATGAATGATTCCGTTTTTCTTCTTACCAAAGATTATATGATGTCTGATTTTGCTTTAAATAAAAAGGAAAAATCAAAAGGAGTTTACGGCAAAAGGACAACCTATTTTAGAAATCACGAGTTCAATAAGGAAAAACCGCTAGATTTCTACAAGCAAGATGTAAACTACAATGATGAATCAGTTTATATAAAACCCGATGAATATTGGGAAGAGAACCGTTTTGAAAAACTGTCCAAAGATGAACTGGGCGTATACAAAATGCTTGACACCTTGAAAACGGTCAAGAAATTCAAGCGACTTTACGATTTAGTATCGATTATTGGTAGTGGCTATGTTCCGTTGGGGAATGTCGAATATGGTTCGATTTATTCTACAATTGGTAATAATGAAGTCGAAGGAATACGAGTTAGGGGAGGATTGAGAACCTACTTTAATTCGAATGATCCATGGCGTCTCGAAGGGTATCTTGCCTACGGATTTAAGGACGACGTAGTCAAATACGGGCTTTCAGGAAAATGGATGATCGACAAGAAAAATAGAATCATCCTTTCTGGAGGAAACCGACGCGACGTAGAACAAATAGGTGCCAGTCTCACAACAACGAGCGATATCCTCGGTAGAAGTTTTGCTTCATCTGCTTTACTGACCACCGGTACCAATGGAAAGCTAACCAAAATCAATTTGACCGCGTTAAAATTAGAAATAGAGCCAATAAAGAATTTGACGCTACAGGCTGGATTTACCTACCGAACGCTAATTTCTGCATCTCCGACTTTTAGTTTGGAGTATTTTACTGACAATACACGCACAACAACAAAAAGCGACGTAATTCAGCCAGAATTGAGCTTGCAAGTTGATTTTACACCCAAAAGAAAAACGGTCGGATACGGCGTAGAGCGAAATATAGTTGACAATCCATATGCTAGGATTTTTGCCAATTATAGCCGAGGTTATAGCGGTTTCATGAATGGCGATTTCTCCTACAATAAGTTTCAAATTTACTACAATCAGCCCATCGTCATTGGAGCAATTGGTCGAACCAACTTAATTGCCGAAGTCGGGAAAACCTATGGTAAAGTGCCGCTTGGTTTACTTAGTGTCGTTCCGGGAAATCAGACATATTTCACGATTGAAAACACTTTTAATAATTTGGATTTTTATGAATTTGTAACCGACCAATACGCGACGTTCCAATGGATCCATAATTTTCAAGGAAAAATATTTGCTCGAGTTCCATTTTTGCGAAAGTTAAACTGGCGAGAAATAGTTGGTTTTAAAGGTGTGTACGGAACCGTTTCTGAGGAAAATAGAGCGATCAACGCTTCCGGATTAATCTATAATGCACCTGAAAAATTCTACTGGGAATACAGTGCTGGAGTCGGAAATATCTTCAAAGTATTGCGCATCGACTTTTCGTGGAGAGGCAATTACTTGGATGTGCAAGGAGCCAATCGATTTACGGTAAAAGCAGCTATTGGGTTTTATTTTTAGGATTTATCCTGAATTTATTTCAGGAGCTTAATTCAGCTGTTCGTTCTATCTTTTGCGGCGAAAACCGCCACAAAATGATGCCGCTGCCATCTGGGCTAACACCACCCCGCCCTTTGGGCACCCCTCCATAGGAGGGGAAAACACAAATTATGAAAGAAGCATTCAATTTTCTAACCAATCAAGAACCTATTTTCAAAACCATTGTCGATCAATACGGTCATCCAACGATACCGTCTCGCCCTCAAGGCTTTGAAACATTAGTGTTGCTTATTTTAGAACAGCAAGTTTCTATCGATTCCGCCAAAGCAACTTACCTAAGATTAAGAGAAAAAGCAATTGCTTTTACACCAGAAAAATTGGTCGCGTTTTCAGAGGAAGATTTTCGCTCTGTGGGCGTGAGCAGACAAAAAGCTACCTATATTAAAGGATTGTCGCAATCAATCATCAACAATGAGATTTTTCTTGACGGTTTGCCTCAGAAAACTACTGTTGAGGTGCGAGAAGAACTAATCAAAATTAAAGTAATCGGGCATTGGACCATCGATATTTATTTGATGTTTGCTTTACATGCGTCAGATATTATTCCCATCGGAGATATTGCGGTGGTCAATACAATAAAGGAATTGTTTGATATTCATAATAGAGAAGAAATGCTTTTGCTGGCTGAGAAATGGAGTCCTTATCGGTCGCATGCCACTTTTTTGTTATGGCATCATTATCTAAACAAACGAAATCGTACCGTGCAATATATTTATTAATACAACTTTGCGCCTTTGCGTCTTTGCGAGATATAAAATTCGCTCACCAAGTCGCGAAGGCGCAAAGTGCATTATTTGGAGTAAGGCACTCAAAGCGTTTTAAGTTTCTAAAACTCAATTAATATATTCAAGTGATATACTTGTTTTTTGTTAATGTTTTGTTACTTTTGCCCCCGATAAAATTTATAACAAAATTATATTTATGGAATCAACTTACATGATTTATGTGCCAATAGTAATGGCGTTTATTGGATTGCTATTTATGGCATACAAAAGAGCTTGGGTTTTAAAACAAGATGCGGGCGATGGTAAAATGAAAGAAATTTCAGATTACATCTACGAAGGTGCTTTGGCTTTCCTGAAAGCGGAGTACAGATTGTTAGCCGTATTTGTTGTAATAGCAAGTGCTGTTCTCGCAGGAATATCCTTTATAGTGCCAACAACTCATATTTTAATAGTTGTTGCTTTTATTTTCGGAGCTTTCTTTTCAGCATTGGCTGGAAATATGGGAATGAAAATCGCTACAAAAACAAATGTTAGAACTACCCAAGCGGCTCGTTCTAGTTTACCGCAAGCATTGAAAGTTTCTTTCGGCGGTGGTACCGTAATGGGTTTAGGAGTTGCGGGACTAGCAGTTTTAGGGCTAACCGGTTTCTTTATTTTCTTTTATAATTATTTTATGGGTGGTGTTTGGACATCCACCGAACAAATGACAATTGTTTTAGAAACTTTAGCTGGTTTCTCTTTAGGAGCTGAATCAATCGCTTTGTTCGCCAGAGTTGGTGGTGGTATTTATACCAAAGCTGCCGACGTTGGAGCGGATTTAGTAGGTAAAGTAGAAGCGGGTATTCCTGAAGATGATCCACGTAATCCTGCTACAATTGCTGATAACGTTGGAGATAACGTTGGTGACGTTGCGGGTATGGGAGCGGATTTGTTCGGTTCTTATGTTGCAACCGTATTGGCCGCCATGGTTTTAGGAAATTACGTAATTAAAGATATGGGTGGAAACATCCAAGATGCTTTTGGTGGAATCGGTCCAATCTTGTTGCCAATGGCAATTGCTGGTTTTGGAATTTTATTCTCTATCATCGGAACGATGTTGGTGAAAATTACAGACGATAACGCTAAAGAAGCGCAAGTTCAAAAAGCTTTGAATATTGGAAACTGGGTGTCAATTATTTTGACCGCTATTGCGTGTTTCTTCTTAGTACAATATATGTTGCCTGCAACGATGAAAATGGAATTCTTCGGAGAAGGTTTGCAAGACATATCTTCTATGAGAGTGTTCTACGCAACCATCATTGGATTGATCGTGGGTGGTGCTATTTCTTCAGTTACGGAATATTACACAGGATTGGGTACAAAACCAGTTTTGGCTATCGTACAAAAATCATCAACTGGAGCAGGAACTAACGTAATCGCTGGTTTAGCAACTGGAATGATTTCTACTTTTCCTACAGTTTTATTATTTGCAGGTGCTATTTGGGCATCTTATGCTTTAGCTGGTTTCTACGGTGTAGCATTAGCTGCATCAGCAATGATGGCGACTACTGCGATGCAGTTGGCGATTGACGCATTCGGACCAATCTCTGATAATGCAGGTGGAATTGCTGAAATGAGCGAATTGCCAAAAGAAGTTCGTACACGTACAGATATTTTGGATTCAGTTGGAAATACAACCGCTGCAACCGGAAAAGGATTTGCTATCGCTTCTGCGGCATTGACTTCATTAGCATTATTTGCTGCTTATGTAACTTTTACAGGAATCGACGGAATTAATATCTTCAAAGCACCTGTTTTGGCGATGTTGTTCGTAGGTGGAATGATACCAGTAGTTTTCTCTGCTTTAGCAATGAATTCAGTAGGTAAAGCGGCGATGGATATGGTATATGAAGTACGTCGTCAGTTCAAAGAAATTCCAGGAATTATGGAAGGAACTGGAAAACCAGAATACGGTAAATGTGTTGAGATCTCTACAAAAGCGGCGTTGCGTGAAATGATGTTGCCAGGAGTTATGACCATCGGTTTCCCAATTGCAATTGTATTGTTAGGTAAATTAGTATACGGAGATAACAACCAATTGATCGCTGAAATGTTAGGAGGTTATATGGCTGGAGTTACCGTTTCAGGTGTACTTTGGGCGGTGTTCCAAAACAACGCTGGTGGTGCTTGGGATAATGCTAAGAAATCTTTCGAAGCAGGAGTAATGATCAATGGTGAAATGACGTACAAAGGTTCAGATGCGCATAAAGCTGCGGTAACTGGAGATACGGTTGGAGATCCATTTAAAGATACTTCTGGTCCATCGATGAATATCTTAATCAAATTGACTTGTTTGATCGGTTTAGTAATTGCGCCAATCTTAGGAAATGGCAGCCATGATGCATCAACAAAAATAGTCAAAATGGAAATGAAAATGGAGTGCGATGGCGATATGATGGGCAATTGCGACATGAGCAAATGTGCTGAGATGACTAAAGAAGAATGTGCAGCAATGTGCGATTCACTTCAGTGCACGCCAGAGCAAAAAGAAATGTGTTTATCACACTACGATGCTGATGGTAAATTTGTAGCTCCGGCTAAAAAAGACTGTTGCGCAAAGAAAGAAGGAGCAATGCCAACAATGGACAAAAATGTTCGTGTAGAGATCATCAACAAAGATGGTAAAGCAAAAGCTACGGTTACAACAACTGTAAACGGTAAAGCGGCGACACAAACTTTTGAAGGTACAGAAGCTGAAGTAAAAGCGAAAGTAGACGCATTGAAATAAGATTTTTCGATCTAGAAATAAGAAAGCCTCGCCATTGCGAGGTTTTTTTATTGTTATAAATACTGTTGATATTTTTATTTTATATCAGAATGGTCATTGTGAAGAATTACTATATTAGCACTTGAAAAAAAAATTATTTATTTACAATTGGGTGCTGTAGCAATAGATCATAAAAGTACCAGGAGAGCCGTTGAAGCTTTACTTGTGGAATATACAAACGTAGTCGTTGCTATGCAGAAAGTGATTGCCAATCTTTCGTACGCCAACTTGACGACTATTGTTGATTCAACGACCAAAGATGCAAATTCCCAATCTATTCAAACCATCTTAACTTACATAATAAGTTCTGGCTATTCCTATGCGGGTTACATTCGAAAACTAAAAAAGATTTCAGACAATCGACCTGGTAAATTGGCTAAGATGTCTTCTGAGGAATACCACAATGATCTTGAAAATCTGATTTTGTACACAATAGAGACTTTTGAATCTATTCATGACCATGAAATAGAGGAGTTTGATGAAGATAAAAAAATCAAAACGAGCTGGGGTCAGGTGTACGATATAGAACAAATGATGGAGCACGCTGGTGTTCATGTACTCAGACATCGACGACAAATCGAAAAATTTAAAAGAAGATTGGATTTGCTAGAAAGGCCTCAAGCTTAAAACAATCCGTTGAGCTCTGCATTGATCTTGTTCAAAATCATTCCTAAGTCTTCAGGATTATTCACAAAATCGATGTTATCTACATCGATAACCAACAATTTTCCCTTGCTGTAAGAATGTATCCACGCTTCGTAGCGTTCGTTCAGTCGGCTTAAATAATCAATAGAAATAGAGTTCTCGTATTCGCGTCCTCGCTTGTGAATCTGAGAAACTAAATTTGGAATCGAACTTCGCAAATAAATCAACATATCGGGCGCTTCAACCAAAGATTCCATCAATTCAAATAGCGATTTGTAATTCTCAAAATCACGATTGGTCATCAAGCCCATGGCATGCAAATTAGGCGCAAAAATGTGCGCGTCTTCGTAAATGGTTCGGTCTTGAATAATTTTTTTTCCACTCTGACGAATTTGCAGTATTTGCCGAAAACGACTGTTCAAGAAATAAATCTGCAAATTAAAAGACCAACGTTCCATTTGATGGTAAAAATCATCTAGATACGGATTGTCTACCACATCTTCAAAATGGGGTTCCCATTTAAAATGTTTTGCTAATAAACGAGTAAGTGTTGTTTTTCCTGCTCCGATGTTTCCTGCTACTGCTATGTGCATTATGGTACTGCTATTTTATAATTTGTAATTCCGTGGTCTGTAAAAATAGATAAAATTTGGTCTTTATAATTAAAATTCTTAAACGTTTTTTCCTCAATTTCTATTAAACTTGATTTTTTTTCAAGCAAGTCATAGGCAAACAAATTATTTGCTTTTCGATAGATCAACATCGAGTCAGAAACCCACTGTATTTCTTCGTTGTCTGGAGAGACTCCGAGGCTCTTTATTTTCCCATATATATCACACCGATAAGCATTTCCTTTTTCATCTACCCATTGAAAGAAGTTGAAATCTGAACTATACCTAGCAACGTTATTTGTAAAAGGAACCGTCAATGTCTTGAGTTCGCGTTTCGAATAATCATAAAGTCCAACCTTCATCGTTAAATTGTTGTAAATCCACAAGCGATTTCCGGAAGCCAAACCAATGCCGATTGCAACTATCGGACTGCTCGAATCATTTAGATTGATATTGGTGGTCTCGTTCAATTGATTATCAACAATGATAACAGTATTGAAATCTTGATAAAACAATACTATTTTTAAAGGATTTTGCAGGTCGACTTTGCCAATTTTACCCAATTGCGGGTTTTTATACTGCCATTTTTGTTCCCCCATTGCTTTGGTCAAAACGTTGTTGGTAATCGTATAATAGGCGCCTAAAGCATCGTAACCAACAAAAGTACCTGCCGTCAGAGGGAAAGTATTCATCAATACTGGCTTTTGAGCCACAGCACTGCAAAAACACAGTAGGAGCAATAGGAGCATTCTTTTCATAAAACGAATTTACAATTAATCACTTTTGAATCAAACGACAAAGGCAATTCTTTTTATATTTTTTCGGAGCTAGTTCCCGCTGTCCGCTCTATCTTTTTTGCTTGTCACCCCGAGCGCAGTCGAGGGGCTTTTAGAAGCAAAAAAGGATGCCGCTACCATCAGGGCTAAAAAAAACCTGATTCAAAATGAAACCAGGTTTTAAAAGTGCGCTACTTGCACTATATTATTCGGACTTGACGATTAAATGCCAAAAGCCGCTTTCACTTTGTCTACGAAATCTAATTTTTCCCAAGTAAACAACTCAACCGTAACTGTTTTTTCGTTTCCTCCCGGAGCGCTAAAAGTTTTGGTGACCGTTTCAGGAGTTCTTCCCATATGACCGTATGCTGCAGTTTCGCTATAAATAGGATTTCGCAATTTCAATCTTTGCTCAATAAAATAGGGACGCATATCAAAAATCGCTTCCACTTTTTTAGCAATCTCTCCATTAGTCATATTTACTTTCGCTGTACCATAAGTATCAACAAAAATCCCCATAGGTTGAGCCACTCCAATCGCATAGGAAACCTGCACTAAAATTTCGTCCGCAACTCCGGCAGCAACCAAATTTTTTGCAATGTGACGTGTGGCGTAAGCTGCGCTTCTATCTACTTTACTAGGATCTTTTCCTGAGAATGCACCACCACCGTGAGCTCCTTTTCCGCCGTAAGTGTCCACAATAATCTTTCTTCCAGTCAATCCCGTATCTCCGTGAGGACCACCAATTACGAATTTCCCAGTTGGATTGATGTGATATTGAATTTTGTCATTAAACAAATGTGCATATTCTGGATATTTTGTTTTTACTCTTGGAATCAAAATCGAAACTAAATCGCTTTTAATTTTAGCCAACATCTTCATTTCCTCATCAAAATCGTCATGCTGTGTAGAAATTACAATCGCATCAATACGAACAGGTTTGTTATCATCAGAATACTCTAACGTAACTTGCGATTTCGCATCTGGACGCAAATATTTAATTTCATTATTTTCTCTTCTCAGATTCGCTAATTCAATCAACAAAGCATGCGAAAGATCTAAAGCCAAAGGCATATAGTTCTGAGTTTCATTGGTTGCGTAACCAAACATCATTCCTTGGTCACCGGCACCTTGGTCTTCTGGATTCGCTCTTTCAACCCCTTGATTAATGTCTGAAGATTGTTCGTGTATCGCCGAAAGCACACCGCAAGAATCTGCTTCAAACATATACTCACTTTTAGTATAGCCAATTTTTCGGATGACCTCACGGGCAATTTGTTGTACGTCTAAATACGTGTCCGATTTTACTTCTCCAGCCAAAATAACTTGTCCAGTAGTAACTAACGTTTCGCACGCCACTTTCGATTTTGGATCGAAGGCCATAAAGTTATCGATTAGTGCGTCTGAAATTTGATCAGCAACCTTGTCCGGATGTCCTTCACTTACCGATTCTGACGTAAATAAATAAGCCATAATAATTGTATTTTAATTTCTGTTTTAAAATTGGATTGCAATAAAAACTAAAGAAGAGAAGTTCTGCTTTAGCATTTTTTTGACGCTTAACATGTTAAGGTCAGAGGTTGCAATCAGTTCAAATTTTTCCTCTTGATTTTCGGTGGCAAATGTATGAAACCATTTTTAATTAGAAAAAGTTTTTTAGTGTAGTTTTTATTATTACATTTGGCTATTAAACAATTTAAATTTTTACTTATGAAAAAATTATTACTTTCTTTTTCTTTATTGTTAGCGATGAGCGCTACAAATGCACAAAACTTGATACTAGAAAATTTTGACACACTTGGAAATCCAGCGGTGCTTCCTGCAGGTTGGCAAACTACAAATCAAAGT
>CALPOS020000047.1 GCA_943325255.2 Sphingobacterium thalpophilum | reverse complement strand
TGTGACGTTGTGGGAATTGATGAAGCGCAGTTCTTTGATGATGAGATTGTGAAAATTTGCAACGACTTGGCGAACTCCGGAATTCGTGTTATTGTTGCTGGTTTGGATATGGATTTTAAAGGAAATCCATTTGGCCCCATGCCGGCATTAATGGCAACAGCGGAATACGTGACAAAAGTTCATGCAGTTTGCACACGAACAGGAAATCTAGCCAATTACAGTTTTAGAAAAACCAATAATGACAATCTCGTTTTTCTAGGGGAAACCGAAGAATACGAGCCACTGAGTCGCGCTGCCTATTATCAAGCGATGCGAAAAGTGCAAGAGGTTGAATCAGAAAAAACACCCAAAAATCAAGAGTAAATTTGATTTTATCGATTAAAAATATCGTCCCCATCCTTCATGCCCAATGGGTTGGGAATCACCCCAATACTTTAGTTGAAAACATTGCAATCGACAGTCGTTCTCTGCAAAACGGAGCGCAAACACTATTTTTTGCTATCGCTGGACCCAATCATGACGCTCACATTTATATCGCAGAATTGATTGAAAAAGGAGTGCGAAACTTTGTCGTAACGCATGTTCCAGAAGCAATGTCAAATCAAGCCAATTTTCTCGTCGTCGAAAACACGCTCGATGCACTTCAGGCATTTGCAGCTTATCACCGCAGTTTATTTGACTTCCCTATCATTGGTGTTACTGGAAGCAATGGCAAAACAATTGTCAAGGAATGGTTGAATTTCTTATTGAGTCCAGACTTCAATATCATTAGAAGCCCCAAAAGTTATAATTCGCAAGTTGGCGTGCCGCTTTCGGTGATTGCCATTAATGAAAAACACAATCTTGGCATTTTTGAAGCTGGAATTTCCACCATTAATGAGATGGAAAAACTGGAACGAATTCTCAAGCCAACGATTGGAATTTTGACCAACATCGGATCGGCTCACGACGAAGGGTTTGACAATATTGGTCAGAAAATGAAGGAGAAACTGAAGCTTTTCCCTCGAGTTAAAGTTTTAATATACAATAAGAACAAATCGATTGACGCCTTTATAAATCCGAATTTAAAAACTTTTTCGTGGAGTTTTAAAGATGAAAATGCCGATGTTTTTATCACCAAGAAATTCATTTTAGATAAAACAATTTTAAAAATTCGATATTCACCGACGGTTTTCGAAATAAAAATTCCATTTCAAGATGATGCGGCCATCGAAAACGCGATTCAATGCATCATGACGATGCTGTATTTCGGCTATAAACACGAAGTAATTGAAAGCAGGGTTGAGCTGCTGTATCCTGTAGAAATGCGACTAAAGGTCAAAAACGGCATCAACAATACAACGATAATCGACGATAGTTATAGCTCCGATTTTCAATCTCTCAAGATTGCTTTAGATTTCTTAGAAAGTCAAAAACAGTACAAAAAGAAAACGTTGATTTTGTCAGATATTTTCCAAAGTGGATTGTCAAATGACGAATTGTATTCGATTGTCTCTCAAATGACCATTTCGAATAAGATCAATCGCGTCATTGGAATTGGAGAAACCATTTCAAAGTTTAAGAATAAATTTTTGAACTGTATTTGTTTTCAAGACACAGAAACTTTTATCGCTGAAATTGACCGATTAAATTTCAACAACGAAACCATTCTGGTGAAAGGCGCGAGAACGTTTCACTTTGAAAAAATAGTCAGTGCACTTGAAGAGAAAACGCATGAAACTGTTCTTGAAATAAACCTCAATGCATTGAGTCACAATTTGAGTTTCTACAAATCAAAGCTCAAGCCGAAGACCAAACTCATGGTGATGGTAAAAGCCTTTGGTTATGGCAATGGTGGATTTGAAATAGCCAAGTTGCTAGAACATCATAAAGTAGATTATTTGGGCGTTGCTTTTGCCGATGAGGGAATTTCATTAAAAAACGATGGAATTCATTTGCCAATTATGGTACTGAACCCCGAAACGACAAGCTTCTCTGCAATTATCCAACACCAATTGGAGCCAGAAATATATAGCATCAAAGGATTAAGAGCATTTTTAAAAATTGCCGAACAAAAAAAACTGAAGAAATATCCAATTCATATCAAATTAGACACGGGCATGCATCGTTTGGGATTTGAAGAAGAGCAACTGGGTGATCTCATTGCTACTTTGAAAGAAAATCAATACGTTGCTGTGAAAAGTATCTTATCACATATGGCGACCAGCGATGACTTAGAACATCATGAATTTGCGCTATATCAAATTGCATTATTTGAAAAGATGTCTTCGTTGATTATTACTGAACTCAAAATAAAACCGATTCGCCATATCTTAAACACTTCTGGTATAAGTAATTTCCCTAAAGCACAATATGACATGGTGCGCCTTGGCATTGGATTATACGGTATTTCAAACGATCCTGAAGAGCAACCTAATTTAGAAAATGTCGGAACACTAAAGTCTATTATTTCTCAAATACGGACTATTGACGTGGGGGAAAGCGTTGGTTATGGCCGACGATTTATAGCAACTAAAACGACAAAAGTCGCCACAATTCCGATTGGATATGCCGATGGAATTTCGAGACATTGGGGCAATGGCGTCGGATTTGTGACCATTAATGATCAAAAAGCGCCAATTATTGGAAGTATTTGTATGGACATGCTTATGGTAGATGTTTCTGAAATATCCTGTATTGAAGGCGATTCGGTGGTGATATTTGGCGAAAGTCCAACGGTCATTTATTTGGCGGAGAAACTACAAACCATTCCTTATGAAATTCTTACAGGGATTTCGCAAAGAGTAAAAAGAGTTTTTTACAGAGAATAACAAAACTTGCTAGAATCATGTCCTAAATGTTAATTTATTATATAAATTAGCAGCGTAAACAAATCAAATATTAACTAATCTCCATTAATTATGTTAAAAGAATTCAAAAGTTTTATTATGACCGGTAATGTGATTGAATTTGCCATTGCTGTAATTATGGCTGGCGCTGTTGGCGCTGTAGTAAATGGTTTTGTAGCCGATATTGCGATGCCAATTGTAGGAATGTTAACTGGCGGAATGGACTTTTCATCATTGAAATACGTCTTGTCACCAGAAGTTAAAGACGCTGCTGGTGCTATTACTGCTCCAGAAAATGCAGTTCGTTACGGAGCATGGATTAACACCATCGTTAGCTTGTTTGTAGTAGGTTTTGTGATGTTTATGATCATCAAAGCGTACGGAAAAATGAAAAAACCCGCTCCTGCTGCTGCTCCTTCTGGACCTACTCAAGAGGAATTGCTTACACAAATTAGAGATTTATTGAAAAAATAATACCGCTACATTACTTATTCTAATTTATCCCGAATTCATTTCGGGACATAACCATTCGTTAATTCGGATGGTTTTTCTTTTTATAAAAAGATGATTTCAAATGAATTTCTATCTATTTTTGTGCTTCAAAATTTAAACTTAAATTAATAAGATATGAAAGTTGCTGTTGTTGGCGCAACCGGAATGGTTGGAGAAGTGATGCTTAAGGTTTTGGCGGAAAGAAATTTCCCGGTTACAGAATTAATCCCTGTTGCCTCAGAAAAATCTATAGGTAAAGAAATTGAATATAACGGGAAAAAATACAAAGTGGTAGGCATGCAAACCGCTGTAGACATGAAAGCGGACATTGCTTTATTTTCCGCAGGTGGTCAAACCTCTCTAGACTGGGCTCCAAAATTTGCTGCAGCAGGAACAACGGTAATTGACAATTCCTCTGCTTGGAGAATGGATCCTACGAAAAAATTAGTAGTTCCTGAAATCAACGCTTCTTTGTTGACTAAAGAGGATAAAATCATCGCCAACCCAAATTGCTCTACAATTCAAATGGTTTTGGTTTTAGCACCTTTGCACAAGAAGTACAATATCAAACGTGTCATTGTTTCGACTTACCAATCTATTACTGGTACGGGTGTAAAAGCTGTGAAGCAATTGGAAAATGAATACGCTGGGATTCAAGGCGAAATGGCTTATAAATATCCAATCCACCGAAATGCGATTCCACAATGCGATGTTTTTGAAGAAAACGGTTATACAAAAGAGGAAATGAAATTGGTTCGTGAAACCCAAAAAATCATCGGCGATGCATCCATCGCTGTAACTGCAACTGCTGTGCGAGTTCCTCTTGTTGGTGGTCATAGCGAAGCGGTGAATATCGAGTTCTCTAATGATTTTGATGTGAATGAAGTTCGCAATATTTTACACCATACTTCCGGCGTCGTAGTGCAAGACAACACCGATACGTATACTTACCCGATGCCGATGTATGCGCAAGGTAAAGATGACGTTTTCGTAGGAAGAATTCGACGTGATGAAAGTCAACCAAATACTTTAAACATGTGGATTGTAGCAGATAATTTAAGAAAAGGTGCTGCAACCAATACGATTCAAATTGCAGAATACTTGGTAGCAAATCATTTGGTATAAATTATTCTAAAAATAAAACGATCCGCTTGAAATGACAAATCTTAATTTTTGTTAAATCAAGCGGATTTCTTTTTGGACTTAGCTACATTTGTTCTTGATGAAGAAAAAGTACATTTTTATCAATTTGAGTCTAATGTCAGTATTGTTATTTACAATGCTCGGACAGTCAATACACTCATTTGGTCATCTTCATCAGCTTTTGATCGAAAAAGAATGTCATCATAAGTACAGCGGACAAACTGAAATTTCGCACCAACACCATCCTTTTGATCATTGTTTTGTTTGTGAATTTACGTTTTCGGGTTATGTACCTTCCGAATTTTATTGCTTTCAAACAATAAATAAAAACAATTTTACTTCTTATTTTTCTTTTTATACCAAAGACCTTTTGCTTCAATTTGAAGGAAGCATTATTGCACTTCGTGGACCACCTGCAGTTTAAAATTACTTAAACCAATTATTCTCATAATTCATGAGGATTATTCACGTGTTTATATATTTTGAACAAAATGCAAAAGAAAATAACATTCTTATTTTTCTTATTGATGTTTGCTATTTCTGGATATTCGCAACATACAATAACTGGAAAGGTAAGCACACAAAATTTGATTCCTATTGTAGGAAGTCATATTCATATCGGAAAGAAAACGGTCTCCTCTGATGAAAAAGGTAATTATACCATCAAGAATTTACCCTCAGGTACTTTGAATGTGCATGTTTCCTATGTTGGTTATCAATCTATAGATACGTTAGTTGTGCTAGACGCCTCGATTGTTCTTGATTTTAAATTAAATGAAAGCACAAATCAACTGAATGAAGTAGTTGTAACGCAGCAAAAGAATACAATCAACAAATCTATTTTGGAACAAAAACTCAAATTAGAAACCATTGAAAAGTACAGTAACCAATCGCTCGGTGATGCTTTGAAAGAAATTGCAGGCGTATCGAGTTTGAAAACCGGTAACGCTATTGTAAAGCCGATAATTAATGGTCTGTATGGAAGTCGAGTGCCCATAATTAACAACAATGTACGTCTTGAAGACCAAGAATGGGGCACGGAACATGCACCAAACTTGGATATCAATTCAGCTGGAAAAATTACTGTGATTAAAGGTGCTTCGGGACTGCAGTATGGTGGTGATGCCGTTGGTGGATTAGTGATTATTGAACCTATTTCTGTTAGGAAAGACACTTTGTTTGGCAAAACTATTAGCAATTTCGATTCGAACGGACGCGGCGGTTCGGTGAGTTCTAGTATTCATAAAGGAAACGTTGTCGGATGGAGCTACAATGCTTTAGGCACTTTCAAATATATCGGAGACAAAACTGCCCCAGATTATGTTTTGTCTAATACTGGAAACCGCGAACTTAACTTTTCTGGAGACATCAAGTTTAGTCGAAAGAAATATGACTTTACGGCTTTTTATAGCTTTTTCAATGCTAAAATCGGGATTTTGAGTGCTTCCCATATAGGAAATTCGTTCGATTTGTACCAATCCATCAACAACCAGATTCCTGCTGTTGTGAATGATTTTACTTATTCTATAAACAGTCCGCGTCAAGAGGTGCAACACCATATTGCCAAGGCGAACTTCAATTACTATTGGAATGAAATGGCATCTTTGAGTATTCAATATGCTTTTCAGTTTAACAAGCGCTTAGAGTTTGACGTACGCCGGAGAAACTATATGAACACTGCTGCTTTGGATTTAGACCTAAAGACGCATTCGATATTGATTGATTTTAAAAAAGTCAGTCATGATTGGACCATCAAATCCGGCACAAATGCTTCTTATCAAACCAATTTTGCAAATCCAGAAACGGGAATTAGACCTTTGATACCAAACTACGATAAATTAGATCTCGGTGTATACGGTATTGTCGCGCACCAATTCTTCAACAATTTTGCTGTCGAAGCGGGATTGCGATATGACTTTTCAAATCTAGAAGCGACGAAGTACTATTTTAAATCTCGTTGGAACGAAAGAGGTTATGACCCAGAATTTTCAAACTTTATTGTAAGTGATTATGGTGGAACACAGTGGTTGACTGAACCCAATTTTGTTTTTCATAATGTTTCTGCAAGTGCAGGAATACACAAAGAATTTGACAATCAGTTGGATTGGTATGTAAATATGAGCTTAGCAACCAGAAATCCAAATCCCTCTGAATTTTTCAGCGATGGTTTGCATCATTCAACTGGCGTAATTGAATTGGGCGACTTGGCATTAAAAAAAGAACAATCTGTGAAATTCTCAACTACAGTACAAAAAAAATGGCGGTCATTTTCACTTGAAATCAATCCGTATGTCAGCAATATTAGAAACTATATGTTCTTGAGACCTACTGACTTTGAGACAACCATTCGAGGAACTTTCCCTGTTTGGGAATACCAGCAAACGAGAGCAATCATATCTGGAATCGACTTTCAATCGCATTGGAATTTATCAGAACAATGGCAACATTTTTTCGCGTTAGCTTATGTAAATGGTTACGATGTCAAGAATAGCGAACCATTGATTGACATCCCGCCGTTGAACATTAATAACAAAATTAGATTCTCGAAGAAAGAGTGGAATCAACTTGCATTAGAGTTAAAAAGTGAATTGGTGTTGCGCCAAAATCAATTTCCGAACAATAACTTTACTACTGATGTCATCGTTAACAATGATTTTGTTCCGGTGGTTGTTGACATTAGTACACCGCCCAAAGGTTATCAATTGTGGCATTTTTATTCGGAAATCAAATTCAAGACGTTTTCAAAAACCAATACAACTTTAGCATTTTCTGTTCAAAATATTTTAAACACAACTTACAGAGACTATCTCAACCGGCAACGCTTTTTTGCTGATGAAATGGGTAGGAACTTTCAAATTCAATTAAAAATTAATTATTAAAAAACAAAATCATGAAAACACTAAATACAATTGCATTCGTATTATCCTTAGCAACAATATTCACTTCTTGCAGTAATGATCGTGATGCTACTCCGGTAAGTGAAGAAGAATTAATTACCACTATAACAGCTGAATTTACTCCAGAAGGTGGCGGCACTCCAATAACGCTTAAATACAAAGATCTAGATAGGGACGGTTTTAATGACGACCCCGCTACTATTTCGGGGACATTTGCTAAGAATACTATCTATAATGGAGTTGTCACTTTTGAAAATGAATCTGTAAATCCTGCAGTAGATATTACAGAAGAAATATTGGCTGAAGCTGAAGAACATCAAATTTTTTATGAAAAAACGGGAACTTTAAATGATTTTACTTATTCACCCAATGCTGATAATTTTGATGCAAACGGAAAACCGGTTGGACTTAAATCGGTATTCACCACAACTGGAGCAGCAACCGGGGACTTAATAATTACTTTAATTCACTTGCCAAAAAAATCCGAACCTGGTGTTTCTTCGGGCGATATTACCAATGCGGGAGGGACTACTGATGCTCAAGCTATTTTCCCAATTGCTGTCGAATAAACAATTATATGCTTTCCGACAAAGAAGCTATTCATCTTGAATAGCTTCTTTTTTTTGTTAATTTTTTTAAAGTATCAATTAATATTTTTGATTTATGTAAATAATAATTTACTAATTTAGGATTTTATTTAACGTATAACCAATTAATGTTTTATGAATTCACAATTTACTTTACTCGTTCGCATCGTTTTAGGAATTTTATTAGTTGTTTTTGGCAGTAATAAGTTTTTGCATTTTATCCCTTTGCCTCCGCCAACTGGTTCTGCGGGAGATTTTATGAATTCATTGGGGGCAACGGGCTATGTTTTCCCAATTGTAGGAATATTGGAAGTAATTATTGGAGTCCTATTATTGTTTAAAAAATGGATTGCCTTTGCACTAATTCTTTTGGCTCCCATTTCTATAAACATCTTACTTTTCCATTTGTTTTTAGATATTCCTGGATTAAGCGCTGCCTTGTTGGTCGCCATCTTGAATGGAATTCTTATTTATAAACATTGGAAACAATATATTCCTTTATTTACTTAAAGTAAAAGAAGAAAGAGCTCAATTAAAGCTCTTTCTTCTTTTAATAATCTAATCTACCAACGTAATTCATCAGCTTTACGATGCGACCTTTCTTTCTGTTGATATACGAGGAAGAATTTGTCGCTGTAAATTTTCTGGGGTTTGGCAGTATTGCAGCAATTCCGGCGGCTTCTCTCTTAGTTAATTCGGCGGCGTTTTTTCTATACCAATATTGAGCGGCGGCTTCTGCGCCATATACACCGTCGCCCATCTCGATGCTGTTGAGATAGACTTCCATGATACGTTCTTTCCCCCAAATTAATTCAATTAGAACTGTAAAATAAGCCTCTAATCCTTTTCTCACATAACTTCTCCCTTGCCAAAGAAAAACATTTTTAGCTGTTTGTTGTGATATGGTGCTTCCGCCTTTTAGCTTTTTCCCTTTTTCATTGTCTTTCATCGCTTTCTGAATGGCGTCAAAATCAAATCCGTGGTGTGTCAAAAAATTTCCGTCTTCGCTAGCAATAACTGCTTTTTGCATATTTGTCGAGATATTCTCAAGTGGTTCCCAATCATGACTGCATACCATTTCTTTTCCATCTAGTTTATGCTCAATGGCGCGAGTTATCATGAGTGGAGTTATGGGAACCGGCAACCATTTGAAGACAATGACCGAGAGGATTGAAAGTCCTACAAACCACAAAAACAACTTCCACAACAATTGAATAATCCTTCTAATCATATTTTCTATATTAAATCCGCTAATTCTTTTCCGACCAAACTCCCAATGGCAACACCCATTCCGCCCAATCGAACGCCGCAATAAACATGCTCTGATAATTGCGAAACAATCGGATTCTTTGAAGAGCCCAATCCCATAATACCGCTCCAACGATGTTCAATCTTAACTTCTTGATTTGGTAAAATTACTTCTTTTAGCAATTGTTCCAATCGCTTTTGTATTAGTTCTGTCTGTCCGAATTCGGTAGTAGTTTCGCCTTCAAAATCCAGATTCCTTCCGCCACCAAATAAAATTCTATTTTCAAAATTTCTAAAATAGTAATAGCCTCTATCAATATGAAAAGTGCCTTTAATATCAAGATTTAGAATTGGTTCTGTAATCAAGACTTGCGCTCGTGCAGGAGTAACCTCTGCTTTTGTGAGTTGATTTGCAAATCCGTTGGTAGCAAAAAGCAATTTTTTTGTTGGAAAGCTAAAATCACCTAAGTCAACTTCAACACCATTATTATTCTCATGAAAAGAAGTAACGGTTTGTTGATTCAAAATAAGAATGTCCTTAGCAATTGCCTTTTTTAGCAATGCTTGCATCATATTACCTGTATCTATTTGCGCTTCAAACGGATTAAAAATAAGGTACTCCTGAATTCCTTTAAAATTAAATCGATCGATTTCCTTACAAAAAACATCGGTTTTAAAAAGAGGTTTCAGAATCTCATTTATAAATGGCATCCGCGACAAACAGCCACTATACGAATCATCATCATCTTTTAAAAACAACTCATAACCTCCATAGGGTTTGAAATCTATGGCGGTGTCACCCAAGTTTCGACGCAGTAATTGCAAGCCGTCCCAACGTTTTTTGATGAGTTGAACAACTTCGTCTTCGGAGTGAAACTTTAAATCATCTATAATTTCTGAAACACTGCCAAAACATGCAAAACCAGCATTTTTAGTACTGGCGCCTTGCGGGAGTGCTCCTTTTTCGAGAACTAAAATTTTGCTTTTAGGGAAGCGCTCTCTGAGTTGCAAAGCTGCGTGCAAACCTACAATACCGCTTCCAACGACCGTATAATCTACGTGGGAAAACCAGTTCTTTAGCTCCCAATAACTCAAGTTCATAGTATTACATTTTTATGAATCAACTTTATTCAAAATCTAAATGTAAGAAAACCCCATAATTAATTTATATAAAATCTATGTTTCTAATTAAATATTTACGCATTCCTCAAAAGAAGTTCGCTATTTTTGTTTAATAGTTGATTAATTTACTTCTTTAATTAACAATCAATTAAAAAATAATTTTACATTTGAGGACTTTTTAAACCTAAACTAGAATTTATATTATGAAAAACCAATTACTTTCGATTGCAATGATTGCAATCACAAGTTTTTCCGTTGCCCAATCAGGAAAAGCTTTATGGAAAGCAACTGCTAAAAAATCTGAAGCGGTTACTTTTGCAAACAAACAAACGTTGTTGAACCCACAGTTATTTGAATTGGATGTGGTGCAATTGAAGCAGGAATTAACAAATGCTCCTAAGCGTTTTGCGTCTAACGGCACTTCAAATACCGTTGTAAAATTCCCAAATGTAAGCGGGCAAATGGAGCAATTTAGAATTCAAGAGTCTTCTAATATGGATTCCCAATTGGCGGCGCGCTATCCAGACATTAAGTCGTATATCGGTCAAGGAATTGATAATCCGACATCTACAATTTACTTCAGTTTGTCTCCATTAGGTTTGCAAACTATGGTGATTAGAGCTGATCAGTCTGCGGAATTTATTGAACCATATACCACCGATTTGAGTTCTTATGCGGTTTACAGAAAATCAGACAAAGCAGCAAATCTAAATCGTTTTGAATGTAAAGTCATCTCTGACAACATTGACGCCGTAACCACTTCAGCGGCAAGACCCAATGCCGACGACGCTATTTTGCGCACTTTCCGTTTGGCAATGTCGTGCACAGGAGAATACACTGCCTACTTCGGCGGTACAAAAGCATTGGCATTGGCAGCAATCAACAATACAATGACTCGCGTTAATGGTGTTTTTGAGAAAGACTTTGGTGTTCGAATGAGTCTAATAGCTAACACCGATTTAGTAATTTACACAAGTGCAGCAACAGACCCATATTCGGCCGCTTCTGGCATGTCTAGTTGGAATTCTCAGTTGCAATCTACATTAACCTCTGTGATTGGCGAAGCAAATTATGATGTTGGGCATTTATTTGGTGCTTCTGGAGGCGGCGGAAATGCCGGTTGTATAGGTTGCGTTTGCACCAATGGTTCAAAAGGAAGTGGAATTACTTCACCAGCAGATAACATTCCTCAAGGAGATAATTTTGATATTGACTATGTGGCTCACGAACTCGGTCATCAGTTTGGTGCTAATCATACCTTTACGCAAAGCAATGAAGGAACTGGTGTTCAAATGGAGCCAGGTTCAGGGTCGACAATTATGGGTTATGCAGGAATTACTGCGTTAGATGTTCAACCACATTCTGACGCTTACTTTCATGCCGTTAGTATTCAACAAGTAACTAATAATATTAAAACAAAAACTTGTCAAACCAACACTGCAACAGGAAATGCTGTTCCAACTGCGAATGCGGGATTAGATTACACCGTTCCTAAAAGCACCCCTTTTATGCTTACTGGCACTTCAACAGACGCTAATGGGGACGCATTGACTTACAATTGGGAACAAATGGATTCTCAAACAAATGCAACAGTGCCAAGTGCTACAAAGACTTCTGGAGTAAACTTTAGATCTTACAGCTCATCGACTTCTTCTACAAGATATTTCCCAAGAATGGCTTCTGTATTAACTGGAGCAACAACTACTGCTGGAACTGAATTGACTGTAGAAGCATTGCCTTCTGTAGCAAGGACATTAAATTTTAGAATGACCGTTAGAGACAATAGAGCTGGCGGGCCGGCAAACAACAGTGATGATATGATTGTTACGGTAAATGCTACTGCAGGACCTTTTTCTGTGACATCACCAAATACGGCTGTATCTTATGCTGGAGGTTCATCACAAACCGTAACTTGGGCTGTGGCAGGAACTACTGCTAACGGCGTTAATTGTGCGAATGTAGATATCTTAATTTCTACAAACGGAGGAACTTCTTGGTCGACATTACTTGCCGCTACACCAAATGATGGAACTCAAGCTGTAACAATTCCTAACACTGCAGGAACAACAAATAGAATTATGGTAAAAGGAAGTAATCATATTTTCTTTGATGTTTCTAACACTAATTTTACTATTACTGCTGGATCTACGGATACTGTTGCGCCAACGGCTCCAACTTTATCTGCTGCTGGAACTACCACAACTTCTACAAACTTATCTTGGTCTGGTGCTACGGATAATATAGCAGTAACTGGGTACGATGTCTTTA
>CALPOS020000046.1 GCA_943325255.2 Sphingobacterium thalpophilum | reverse complement strand
GCGGTTGTGCTGCTAGAAATGCCCGTCCAGGAGCAAAAATGAGTTTAGATGGTGCTAAAAAACCAGATCATTTAGTGACTGTTTTTGCAGGTGTCGATAAAGACGCGGTAGATGCTGCCAGACAACATATGTTTCCTTTCCCTCCGTCATCGCCGAGTATGGCTTTGTTCAAGAACGGCGAATTAGTGCACATGTTAGAGCGCCATCACATTGAAGGTCGCCCCGCAGAGTTGATTGCGGAGAACTTAAAAGACGCTTACGAAGAGTTTTGCTAAAAATTAACCGTAAAGTTCACAAAGGATTACGCTAAGAGCGCCAAGAAATAATTAAGTGTCTATAATTTTTACCGCAGATTCACAGATTTTTAAATTTTAATCTGTGAATCTGCGGTTTCTTTTTTAAAATCTTTGCGAGCCTTGCGATAAACTTTGCGCGCTTTGCGGTAAAACTTTATCTTTGCCCTCGAATTCTTCCAATTAGACCCGAGGCAAAGCCGAACTGAGCGGAGCTAGTTCATCACATATTTCTCACTTAAACGTTTATAGCATGCAACTGTACAACACTTTAAGCGCAGAAGAAAGAGCGCAGCTTATTGATGAAGCTGGCCAACAAAGACTTACTTTGTCTTTCTATGCGTATGCCAAAATTGAAAATCCCAAAAAATTTCGCGACGATTTATTTATCGAATGGAACAAACTCGATGCCCTCGGCCGAACGTATGTTGCCAAAGAAGGAATCAATGCGCAAATGTCGGTTCCGGCCGAAAATATGGAGGCTTTTCGAGAAACTTTAGCCGTTTATGACTTTATGAATAACATTCGATTGAACGTCGCTGTCGAACAAGACGATCATTCATTTTTAAAACTAACCGTAAAAGTTCGTGACAAAATTGTAGCCGACGGACTTAATGACGAAACTTTTGATGTGACAAATATCGGCGTTCATTTGAAAGCGAATGAATTCAACCAAATCATCGAAAATCCCAACACGATTGTAGTCGATTTTAGAAATCATTACGAAAGTGAAATTGGCCATTTTAAAGGAGCGATTACGCCTGACGTAGAAACATTTCGAGAAAGTTTACCGATCATCAACGAACAATTGAAAGATCATAAAGAAGACAAAAACCTCGTGATGTACTGCACTGGCGGAATTCGTTGTGAAAAAGCGAGCGCCTTCTTCAAACACCAAGGTTTTAAAAATGTATATCAACTCGAAGGCGGCATTATCAATTACGCCAAGCAAATCAAAGAAGAAAATCTAGAGAGCAAGTTTATCGGGAAAAACTTTGTGTTTGATCACCGTTTGGGTGAACGTATCACCGACGATATCGTCTCACAATGTCATCAATGTGGCAAACCTTGCGACAATCATACGAACTGCGAAAATGAAGGTTGCCATTTGTTGTTTATTCAATGTGACGAATGTAAGGCAGTCATGGAAAATTGTTGCTCTGTTGAATGCCAAGAAATCATTCACTTGCCCATGGACGAGCAAATCAGACTTCGTCGAGGCGTTTCGGTAGGCAATAAAATCTTCAGAAAAGGAAAATCCGACAAATTAAAATTCAAACATTCAGGTGACTTGTCAGATGTTGCATTGGCTGTTGCCGCAAAACCGGCATCAATTCGACAAAAAGTTAAAATCAAAAAAGTACTGATCGGTACGGCACAACATTATTTTACCAAAGCCAACGTCGCCCAATTTTTAGTTGAAAATCACGAATTGAAAAACGGAGATAAGATTCTAATTTCTGGTCCAAGTACTGGCAATGAAGAATTGATTTTGGAAAACTTTTTTGTTAATGGCGCTGCCAACAACCATGCAATTTTAGGTGATAAAGTTACTTTTTTTGTGCCTTTTAGAGTGCGATTGTCGGATAAATTATTCAAAATCATCGAATAAAATCCAATCAAAATAAATTTAAAAAGCTTGTTTCTACAAAACGAAACAAGCTTTTTTATTGAAAAAAAAGGAACAACTTAGTGTCCTTGTACTTTAGCAACTTTAGCAAAAAATACTATCTTTACGCTCTAAACGTTTTTGTCTAGTAGTCTGCCTTTGGCGACGATCAATATATATTCAAGTTTTATGGCATGTAATAGTTGTTCCACTTCTGATGGCGGTGCGCCAAAAGGGTGTAAAAATAATGGGACTTGCGGCACCGATAGCTGCAACAAATTGACGGTTTTTGATTGGTTGGCGAATATGAGTTTGCCTAGCGGGCAAGAGCCTTTCGACTGCGTTGAAGTTCGCTTCAAAAACGGACGTAAAGAATTTTACCGAAATACAGAAAAACTAACGTTAAGCATTGGTGACATCGTTGCAACTGAAGCTTCTCCCGGTCATGACATTGGGATTGTTACCTTAACTGGTGAATTGGTCCGTATTCAAATGAAGAAAAAAGGCGTCGCTATTACGAGTACAGAAATCACAAAAATTTATCGAAAAGCTTCTCAAAAAGACATCGATATTTGGTCGAATGCGCGTGACAAAGAAGAGCCGATGAAAGTTCGCGCTCGTGAACTTGCTATTTCTCACAAGCTTGAAATGAAAATTTCTGACATCGAATTTCAAGGCGATGGCTCGAAAGCAACATTTTATTACACTGCCAATGATCGCGTTGACTTCCGTCTTTTGATCAAAGATTTCGCGAAAGCTTTTAGCGCTCGTATCGAAATGAAACAAGTCGGTTTTCGTCAAGAAGCATCTCGTTTGGGAGGCATTGGTTCTTGCGGACGCGAATTATGTTGTTCTACTTGGTTAACCGATTTTCGTAGTGTGAATACCTCAGCGGCACGTTACCAGCAGCTTTCTTTGAATCCACAGAAACTAGCGGGGCAATGTGGAAAACTAAAATGTTGCCTGAACTATGAGCTAGACACTTATATGGATGCTTTGCAGGATTTTCCGAGTTTCGACACCAAATTAGTGACTGAAAAAGGCGAAGCCATTTGTCAAAAGCAAGATATTTTTAAAGGGTTGATGTGGTTTGCTTACACCAATAATTTTGCACAATGGCACGTGCTAAAAATTGAACAAGTCCGCGAAATTATAGAAGAAAACAAACTCAAAAACAAAGTTTCTTCGCTTGAAGATTATGCTTTAGAAATTGTTACTGAGCCGGAAAAAGATTTCAATAACGCCATGGGACAAGAGAGTTTAACCCGTTTCGATCAACCGACTAGAAAGAAAAAAAATAATAAAAAAAGAAAGCCATCAGGCGATAAAAAACCAAATCCCGCTTCGGGAAATGGCGGAAATAACAATAATAACAACAATCCTCGCCCGGCGGCTAATAAGATAATTCCTGTCAATAGAAATGAACCTAAGAAATAGCGTTTTATTTTTTCTAGTATTAATTGTGTTGGTTTCGTGCGACAAAAAAAGAGTTTTTGACGAATACAAATCCGTTGGAAATGCATGGAATAAAGACAGCATTGTGAGTTTTGATTTGCCCGCTCTGGATGTCAAAAAACAATACAATTTATTTCTTAATATTAGAGACAATAATGATTATCCGTTCAACAATTTGTTTCTCATTGTCAGCATGGAACAACCCAACAAAAAAACGTTGGTTGACACCCTAGAATACCAAATGGCAAATCCCGATGGCTCGCTATTAGGGGAAGGATTTACAGATGTAAAGGATAGTAAACTGGTTTATAAAGAACGCATGAAATTCACTACTGGCGCCTACAAAGTGCACATCAAACAAGCCGTTAGACAAACTGGAAAAGTGAGTGGTGTAAAAGAATTAAAGGGAATTACAGACGTTGGATTTAGAATTGAAAAAATAGAGTAAGTGTTATGGCAGCTACAAAAAACAACCCTTCTTCAAAAGATCTTACTTATTACAAAAAGAAGTTTTGGAAAATCTATTTTTATACTTTAGGCGGAATCGTTTTGTTCTTCATCTTTGCTTCTTGGGGACTATTTGGCTCAATGCCTTCCTTTGAAGATCTTGAAAATCCAAACTCCAACTTAGCTACCGAAATTATCGCTGCGGACGGTGAAACGATTGGAAAATTCTACAACGAAAACCGAACGTCGATCAAATACGCTGACTTACCAAAACATTTGGTTGACGCACTAGTATCGACAGAAGATGAACGATTCTACGAACACTCTGGAATCGACGGAAAAAGAACGCTAGGCGCTGCAATCAAATTAGGTTCCAACGGTGGCGCAAGTACCTTAACGCAACAATTAGCCAAACTGCTATTTCACGGCGAAGGCTCTCGATTCCTTCCTTTGCGTATCATTCAAAAAGCCAAAGAGTGGATTATCGCCATTAAATTAGAGCGCCAATACACCAAAAACGAAATTATAGCGATGTATTTTAACAAAGCTGACTTTGTAAATACTGCAGTTGGAATTCGTTCTGCCGCCAAAGTGTATTTCGGTAAAGAACCACGCGACCTGACCATCGACGAAAGCGCGATGTTGGTCGGAATGCTCACCAATCCATCACTATACAACCCGGTACGCCGCTTAGAGAAAGTTCAAAAAAGAAGAAATATCGTGCTGGGTCAAATGGTTCGAAATGGCTATTTAGAAGAAGGTGCTAAAAAAATACTAGAAAAAAAGCCCATCGTACTTCATTTTCAACCAGAAAGTCATACCGACGGTATCGGAACTTATTTCCGTGAATACCTTCGTGACTTCATGAAAAACTGGGTGAAGGAAAACAAAAAATCAGATGGCACGGAATACGACATTTATAAAGACGGATTAAAGATTTACACCACCATCGATTCCCGAATGCAGACCTACGCAGAAGAAGCGATGAAAGAGCATTTGCCGAACTTGCAAGAAGAGCTATCCAGCCAACAAAAAGAAAATAAGAACGCACCGTTCGTCAACATTTCTGAAATCGAAACGAAGAAATTGATGAAGAAAGCGATGAAAAATTCATCTCGTTGGAAGCTAATGGAAGCCCAAGATAAATCTGAAGAAGATATTATCAAATCATTTGGGGTAAAAACCAAAATGAAAGTGTTCACTTGGAAAGGTGAAAAAGACACCGTCATGACGCCAACCGACTCCATCCGCTACTACAAGAGCTTTCTGCAAGCGGGTCTGATGGCCATGGAGCCGCAAACTGGACACGTGAAAGTTTGGGTCGGCGGAATCAATTACAAGTATTTTCAGTATGACCACGTTGGTCAAGGCGCCCGTCAAGTAGGTTCGACCTTCAAACCATTTGTTTACGCCACCGCCATAGAACAGCTCAACATGTCGCCTTGTGATTCTATCATCGACAGTCCATTTATGATTCATAAAGGACGCCACAACGTTACGGAAGATTGGGAACCAAAAAATTCAGATAACGAATACCGCGGGATGGTGACGCTTAAGAAAGCATTGGCGAATTCAATCAACACCGTATCAGCAAAACTAATTGATAAAGTAGGCCCGGAAGCAGTGGTAGAATTGACACATAAACTAGGTGTTAAATCAGAAATCCCCGCCCAACCGTCTATCGCATTAGGAGCTGTTGAAGTTACGGTCGAAGATATGGTTGCTGCTTACAGTACCTTTGCAAACGAAGGCGTTTACATCAAACCACAGTTCATCACACGCATTGAAGACAAAAATGGCGTCGTTATTTACGAACCCTCTCCAGACTCGCATGATGTACTCAACAAAGACATCGCTTTTGCGGTGATCAAATTGCTTGAAGGCGTTACCGAAGGAGGGTCTGGCGCGCGTTTGCGTACACAAGGAGGCGGTCATGGTTACAACAGAGTTACAGGCTATCCGTATATGTTTACCAATCCAATTGCCGGAAAAACAGGTACCACGCAAAACCAATCCGACGGCTGGTTTATGGGAATGGTCCCGAATTTAGCTTGTGGTGTTTGGGTAGGTTGTGAGGATCGTTCGGCACGCTTTAAAGGCATCACCTACGGTCAAGGTGCCACTGCGGCACTGCCAATTTGGGCTATGTTTATGAAAAAATGTTATAAAGATGAAACGCTTCATGTTTCTAAATCAGAGTTTGAACGACCGGCCAATCTTTCGATAAAAGTCGATTGTTGGGCACCGGTAAAAGATACCACCGATTTTGAACAGAATACAGATGAATTTGAATTGTAATAGTTAGGAGCTTATTCCTGCTTTCGGCTTTATCTCTCCGTTACACTCCGAGGATATCGCCTCTATCAGGGCTATGAATCCATTCAACATTCAACATTCGTTGTTCATTTGTCAACCTTCAAAAAAATATTGAAGTTTTAAACCAATAATATAAAACTAAACTTTGCGCCTTAGAGCCTTAGTGGCAAAGAAACAATATGATCAATAAAAAAGTAAACTCAGTCCAAGAAGCACTGCACGGAATCGAAAATGGCATGACACTTATGTTAGGCGGTTTCGGTCTTTGTGGTATCCCAGAAAATGCCATTGCCGAATTGGTGAAAAAAGGCACCAACAACTTAACTTGTATTTCAAACAATGCCGGTGTAGATGATTTCGGTCTGGGATTATTGCTTCAAAAGAAACAAATCAAAAAAATGATTTCTTCATACGTTGGAGAAAATGCAGAATTTGAACGTCAAATGCTCTCTGGCGAACTCGACGTTGAACTCATCCCGCAAGGAACTTTAGCGGAACGTTGTCGCGCAGCTCAAGCCGGAATACCCGCCTTCTATACGCCAGCCGGCTACGGAACTGAAGTCGCTGAAGGAAAAGAATCCCGTGAATTCAATGGCAAAATGCACATTATGGAACATGCTTTCAAAGCGGATTTCGCCATCGTAAAAGCTTGGAAAGGTGACGAAGCAGGCAATTTACTTTTCAAAGGAACCGCTAGAAATTTCAACCCATGCATGTGTGGTGCAGCCAAAATCACCATCGCTGAAGTCGAGGAATTAGTTCCTGTTGGCACACTCGATCCAAACCAAGTGCACATTCCCGGAATTTTGATTCAACGTATTTTTCAAGGAGAAAAATTTGAAAAACGAATCGAGCAACGTACAACAAGAAAAAGAGAATAGTCATGGCATTAGGAAAAGAAGAAATCGCAAAAAGAATAGCCCAAGAAGTAAAAGATCGTTACTACGTTAACTTAGGCATCGGAATTCCGACATTAGTGGCGAATTACGTTCGCACCGATATTTCCGTTGAATTTCAAAGCGAAAACGGTGTTCTCGGCATGGGACCATTCCCATTTGAAGGAGAAGAAGATGCCGACCTCATCAACGCCGGAAAACAAACGATCACTACTTTACCCGGAGCTAGTTTCTTCGATTCAGGATTTAGCTTTGGCATGATCCGCGGACAACACATTGACCTTACCATTCTTGGCGCCATGGAAGTGGCCGAAAACGGCGATATCGCCAACTGGAAAATCCCTGGAAAAATGGTAAAAGGTATGGGAGGTGCTATGGATTTAGTGGCTTCTGCCGAGAACATCATCGTTGCCATGATGCACGTCAATAAAGCGGGCGAATCCAAAATATTAAAACGTTGCAGTTTGCCTCTAACAGGCGTTGGTTGTGTAAAGAAAGTAGTTACAGAATTAGCCGTTTTAGAAATTACACCTAAAGGATTTAAACTGTTAGAACGCGCTCCAGGTGTTTCTGTTGAACACATTATCGCATCCACCGAAGCCGACTTAATTATCGATGGAGAAATTCCAGAAATGGTTATTGATTAAGATAATCTAGTAAAACTTCCGAGGCGTTCCCAAAAGTATTTACCTTTTCAGTAATACTTACCGCGCGCTTTTTATTGAGTTTGTAAGTCAAATCAAATTCAGTTGTGAATAGTATAGCCGACAAAAACGGATTGTTGATATAATACAATAAAATATCACGCGCTTTATCAATCGTGTGAATTTCAACCTGCTCCTCTTGCTGGAATTTATATTTGAGTTCCATTTTTAACGCGCCATTTTCAACAATCGGGCGAACATAAATATTCATCAAATCGGTATTGCCTATTGTTTTTGCTAAAGTTAATTTGGCAAAAGTACCATCCGCTAAACTGGTTTTCACTTGATTATAAAACTCGGTGAAGGATTCGGTAAATGACATTATTTTTGAAATTATGTTTTAAAAAAACCATCCTGCGACGAAAATCGCGGTAATCACACAAATCACATCAACTATAAGCATCGTGCCCAAAGCGTAACGGGTGTTTTTTATATTGACCGAGCCAAAATACACAGCAATTACATAAAACGTGCTCTCGGCGCTACATTGGAAAATGCTACTTAATCTTCCTGTCATAGAATCGGCGCCAAAAGTATTCATCGAATCGATCAAAAATCCTCTTGATCCCGCTGAGCTAAAAGGTCGAAGCAGCGCCACTGGCAATGCATCTGTAATTTCCTTACTCACGCCCATATTCGAAAATCCAAACGCAATCCAGTTGCTGATGATTTCAAATAAACCACTGTTCCTGAATAAAGAAATCGCCACCAACATTCCCAATACATAGGGAAAAATAGTAACGCCAGTTTTAATACCATTGTTGGCTCCAGAAACAAAAGCTTCGAAAACAGTGGTTTTTGCCTCCGCAAATTTCCTCTCTTTCATAAAAGAAAATATCAAAGTAAACGCAATAATCGCTACTAATATTAAAGCGGACAGATTAGAAGTAAAATAGTTTTTTCCTATCAAATCCAAATGGTTTACGTACATCAATAGTCCAACAATAGCGGCTATTAATCCCATTAGCCCAAGAACCAACGATGCGCTTTTGAAATTGATTTTCTGTTTGACACCAACAATCAAAAACGCGGCAATTGTTCCTATAAAAGAAGTAATGATACAAGGCAACATCACATCGGCAGGATTCGTCGCGTTGGCTGCAGCGCGGTAACCGATGATGGATGTGGCAATTAATGTTAGTCCAGACGCATGCAAACACATAAACATAATTTGCGCATCACTCGCCTTCTCTTTCTCGGTATTGAGTTCTTGCAAACTTTCCATAGCTTTCAATCCAAATGGCGTCGCGGCAGAATCGAGTCCAAGGAAATTAGCCGCAAAATTCAACGTCATATAAGAGATGGACGGATGGTTTTTCGGAATACTCGGAAACACTTTTACAAAAACTGGACTCAATACTTTAGCCAATTTCCCGGAAGCACCGGAAATTATTAAGAGTTCCATCAATCCACAGAAAAAAGCCAGATACGCAATCAACGGCAAGATCAAATCGACTAAAGTGTTCTTACAAGTCGGCAATAATCCATCTGATTTCTGAACGCCGCTGTAGATTTTGACGGTTTTATTTTTGAAGACGTAAGTTGTATCTGGACTAATGGCATCGCGATCAATCACCATCGTCATATCGGGTGCTTTTTCGATACTGTCTTTAATAAAAACCGGAAGTTGATTGAGGTATTTCTCCGACATCAAAATCGGATCGTCTTTCTTTCCGTTTAAGACATAATCAATCGTATAACTGTTTCCAGAAAACAAGCTAAACACCACAAACGTGATGGAAGCAATGAAAATAACCAACCAAAATCTACTCAATACCATACTTTAGTTTTTCGTAAATGTAGTTTTTTACCGCAAAGTACGCAAAGGAAGCGCAAAGTTCGCAATGAACAAATCTACAATAACCTTTGCGAGCCTTGCGGTTAAATGTTAAACATGCAAGATTTCCTCTTCAATCAACAAATCTTCTCTTCGAAACCGAAGGAAAACCTGCGCCACGGCAATGACATCTTTTTCGCAATAGGTTATGATGCGATCGATGTCTTTGTCAACGTAATAAACGTGTCCAACTTGACTGCCATCAATGTCTCCTTTAGAAGATGGAATTCCCAAAATCTTAGTCAATAATTTTAAAGAAGTGAAATGTTTGTAATCGCCGAATTTCCAAAGTTCTAAAGTATCTAAATGCGGCACTTCCCATGGTTTTTTCCCAAATAAATTGAGTTTATTGGGTATCGCAATTTGATTGATAATCATCCTTCTAGCAATAAACGGAATATCGAATTCTTTGGCATTATGACCGCACAAAAGATGTTGCGCTTTGTCGAAATGATTGTTCATCAGGTTGCTAAAATCCTTCAAAATCTTCGGTTCGTCACCGAAAAAGGAAGTCACTCTAAAATTCCGAATATCTCCTTTGATGGTGAAATAGCCGACGGAAATACAGATAATCTTCCCGAATTCTGCCCAAATTCCGGCGCGTTCGTAAAAGTCTTCTGGACTGTAGTCTTCTTTTCTTTGAAATTGGGTTTTGAGTTCCCAAAGGTTTTGCATTTCAGGATCTAATGAAGTAAATTTTTCTTGTTCTGGAACCGTTTCGATGTCGATAAACAAGATGTTTTCGAGGTTTGATTTTTCAATCATGGCATATAAATTAAGTTAAACAATTAATCTTGGCTTGTACTATTTTCTTTGTGCTAGCATTTTGTACGTTTCGTCGATATAAACAAAAAAGTCGTCACTATGTGGACTGCCTTTGGTGCTCGCTTGATGCTGATTTCCCAATCGAACAATAATCAAATCGTCTTGTGGAATCACAATGACGTTCTGTCCTAAGTGACCGCGCATGTAAAATATCTTTTTGTTTTTGTAATTGCACAACCACCAACCGTAGCCGTATTCTGGCGAAGCTTCGAATCTTGGCGTTGTCGATTTGGCGATGAAGGCGCTGTCTAAAAGTTGCTGCCCATTCCATTTTCCGTGTTGCTTGAATAATTTTCCAAAGCGCGCAAAATCTCTAGCGTTGGATGCAAAACAACAATACGCTTTGACGATGCCACCTTGATGATCGGTTTGCCAAAGCGCTTCATTTTCAGCTCCCATTGGTTCCCAGAAATTCTCAGCAACATAATCCGCTAGACTTTTTCCCGTGGCTTTTTCGATGCACATCGCCAGTAATTGGGTATTGCCACTTAAGTATTTATAGCCTTTCCCAGGTTCATCGACACCTTTCAAACCGAGAATTACATTGTTCAAATCATCATCGAAATACGCACGTGTGGTGATCGAAAATGGACTATAATATGATTCATCCCAGTTCAATCCAGACGACATTGATGACAAATCGCCTACCGTCATGTTGGCTGAAGTTCCTTTATTAAATTCCGGAAAAAAATCCGAAACCTTTTGGTCTAAACTCTTGATTTTGCCTTGCATGATGGCCTTTCCCAATGAAGCAGACACAATACTTTTCGCCATTGAAAAAGAATTCGATTTGGAATTTTTATCATAATCATCATAGTAGCTTTCGTTCCAAACACTATCATTTTTGATGATTAGGAATGCAACTGTACCTAACTTTTTGTGCCATTTTTCGAGTTCATCGGTAGGCTTAACACTATTAAAATCTTTGGCTGTTGCCCAAGTCTGTGGCGTATGACTTTTGGGAATCGTGCGGTTGTCGAATTCTTTATAATCTTGGAGAAAGGCGGTCGTGTGGCCTTTGAGATAGATCGTACGTACCGCTTTGATGAGATAATCAACTTGGAAAATGTATAGCAAAGCAATAATCGTGGCGAATAGGATAACAAACCAAAGAACGATTTTCTTAAGAATTTTCATGTGCGGATAATTAATGATAGACGAATTTACAAAAAAAATAACCGCAAAGTGCACTAAGATTTTGGCAAAGTTCACTAAGTTGTGAAAAATTAGACCGCAGATTCACAGATTTTTAAATTAATCTGCGAATCTGCGGTAAAAAATATAACTATTTCTTTTTGAGCATTGCCAAAAACCTTGCGGTTAAAATAAGCTTTGCTGTTTTGCTGAACTCTCGTGTTCCAGCAACCATTTCTTGCGCCACAAACCACCGGCGTAACCTGTTAGTGAGCCGTCTGTTCCGATTACACGATGGCAAGGAACCACAATCCACAATGGGTTTTTGCCGTTGGCCGAAGCTACGGCGCGTATGGCTTTTACATCGCCTAGCTTCTTGGATAACTCCATATAAGAACAGGTTTTTCCGAATGGGATTTCGAGTAACGCTTGCCATACTTTTTGCTGGAATTTGGTGCCTTGAAGATTTAGTTTGAAATCGAAATGGGTGCATTTTCCGTTGAAATAATCTTGAAGTTGTGTGACTGCTTCTTTTAAAACAGTTGGAATATTTTTGGTAATTGTGCCTTCTTCTAAAATGGAAATAGATGCAATACAGTTGTCATTGCCAGTGATTTTGGCGGTTCCGAGTGGGGTTTTAATGTAGGCAATTTCCATGCTTTAAAAATAGTTTTTTACCTGATGGTTCGCAAGGTTTTTGTTTTGTAAATGGATTTTAGTGCAATCATTTACTCTGCGTCTCTGCGAGACTTTCTTATTTTCTCGCAAAGACGCAGAGACGCAAAGATTTACGGGATGCAAATTATGGTCTCGACTGCCCTAGCCCCGATAGGAACGATATCCTTTTGTTCTGGCGTTCAGAACAAAAGATGTAGTGGATTGCTTCGCCAGTTCGGCTTACAGCCTCGGGTGCGGGAAATAGCTCCTATTTCAAATTCGAATAAATATAAGCTTCAATCGCTTGCAATTCCTCGTCGCTCATCATTTTCGTGATGGCAAAATTGGTTTTCATCACTTCGTACTGCGACGGATCGACGATGGGTTTGGCATTTTCTTTTAGAAAACTAACGATACTGGCATTTTGCGCTTGGTAAGTTTTAGCTATGTCTTGAATACTTGGACCTATCACTTTTTGATCTTTCAAATGGCAAGCGACACAATTGCCCTTGGTTTCGAAGAGTTCTTTTCCCAAGACTATTGGTGTTTTAGACGTATCTTTTCCGAATGGCTCTTCGGATTCCTTCTTGCAGGAAATAAACAGGACAAGGAT
>CALPOS020000045.1 GCA_943325255.2 Sphingobacterium thalpophilum | reverse complement strand
GGTGAGTTCAATTGAGCAAGACCACCACCACCTGTACTTACGGTATGACCTATATCATAATTTGCAGAACCAATAGCACCATCAATTACAGTTTGACTTTGATTAATTAATGTGCTAGAATTTGCATTATCGAAACCATCTGAATCAACAAAAATAATCAAATCATTGTTGGCAACTAAGTTCATTCTTAATGACATATCATTTTCAAAAACACCATTAACACGGGCCATTGTAATGACCATCGCCGATAAAACAGCTGCTTTCTTTTGAGCCAAAGTTCCGCTGCCTAATCCAGCCGCAGTGATATGAAAAGCTGCATACTCAATCGTACACGCCATTGCTAAACGATACGTTCTAAAAAAACCATCACTTGCTCTGTTTTGAATAGCACCTTCAATCGATCTAACCTCTTCGGAAGACGAGTCGATAACACCACAATGAAAAGATTTAGTTGCGCTTATATCTTGTCTTCTATAAACAATATAATTGCTCAGATCTTTGGTATACGTATCAATATAAAAAGTTCCGTTTTCACCAGAAATTGACATGACATGTAAACCAAAAACCGTGATACTAAATCGTAACGTTTCGGCAGGATTCTTAATACTTTTTCCTGTGTATGTTTTTAAGTTTGGAAATTTATCTGCTAATCCTTTCTCCATAATAGCAGCTTCGTAAATTCTATAGTCTTCCAATTCTCCTTTGGGATTTGGAAAAGGAATAATAACATTAGAAGAAGATGTGCTAGAATCTATGGGTGCTTGTGACAAACGGGATTTAAGCACATCTAAATTTAAAGAATACAATTCAAACTTAGATGGCATCGAAGCACGATCCATTTTAGTTAATGACTTTGTTGCTTCTTGAGAAACCTTATTCCACAAAGCATTTTGTCCAAAACTGTTAAAAAAAATAAAAACGAAAAATAGTATTAATAGATTTCTCATGATGTCAGTTTAATTCATTGGAAGTAAATTTAGTTTAATTATCTCTAAATCAAAATAGTTAGATGATATTATTTCTCGTTTTGTATAAATAAATAGTATTCTATTAAAAAATAAATAATTCCTCATACGCTATTACCAGCGTTGCAAAATTAATGTGAACTGCCAGTTGATGTGGGATCAATGTCCATTATGTTTTCACATCCAGAAGCATAGTTTCCACCCACAATAAAGAACATGGTGAAAATCAAAAAAAAGATCAAATAAGAAGGAAAATGAACCAAATTGCGGTTAGACAATTTTTAAAAAAGGGATGAAGTTCAATTTATTTCTTCACTTTAATAATATCTTTTAAGACCGCTTTATCACTGTAATTAATTACTTCCAGTAAAACAACTTGATTTTTAACTGTTTTACCCTCAATAATATAACGCTTTCCACTTCCAACTTGTACATTACTTTGATCAAAGTCGACATCACCGTAGGTAAGTGAATTCTTAATGTCAGTTGAGTCAATCCATCCTTGATCAAGAATTACTGAAGCTTCATCAGAATAAGCAAATGGTTTGTTTCTCAAGTCGTTCAAAACACGAGCATTGGGAAAGTAGTTGCAACGCGTATCTTTTCCCATAAACATTGCTGTGACGAAGAATAATCCAAATGTGAATCCGATTAAGTAGTAGGCAAAACGATAGCGTAATCTCATGTTTTAATTTTTTTGCAAATGTAAAGTAAAGATGCTTTAAAATACAATTAAATTGATGTCGCTATCTGGTAAGTCAAACCAGTCACCAATGGCTTTGTTGGTCAATATTCCGTGATATAAATAAACGCCGTTTTTGAGGCCTTTGTTGCATCTTATAGCACTTTCGATTCCACCGTCTTCCGCAATTTGAAGGAGATATGGCGTAATAATATTGCTGATGGACAACGATGCCGTTTTCGAGTATCGAGATGGAATATTAGGTACACAATAATGTATTACATCGTGTTTAATAAAAGTTGGTTTTTCGTGTGTGGTAATTTCGGAAGATTCAAAACATCCGCCAGTGTCAATACTTACATCAACAATGACTGCGCCCTTCTTCATAAATTCAAGCATGCTTTCCGTTACGACAACTGGACAACGATCTTTACCGCGCATTGCTCCAATGGCTACATCACAGCGGCGAAGCGCTTTTAATAATGCTTTGGGTTGAATGGTGGAAGTGAAAATCCGTTGACTTAAATTATTTTGTAAACGGCGTAGTTTGGTAATCGAGTTATCGAATACCTTGACGTTGGCACCGAGTCCCAGTGCCGTTTTTGCAGCAAATTCGCCGACGGTTCCAGCTCCTAATATAACAACATCCGTCGGAGGAACACCAGTAATATTTCCAAATAAAAGTCCTTTTCCGAATTGATTATTGATCATTAATTCTGCAGCGACCAAAATTGAGGCAGTTCCTGCAATTTCACTTAGTGATTTTACTGCAGGATAGGAGCCATCTTCATCTTTGATATATTCGAAAGCCAAAGCGGTGATTTTCTTTTTCGCTAATGCTTCAAAATATTCCTTTTTTCTTGTTTTTAATTGGATGGCGGAAATTACAATCGTTTGGGGATTTACTAATTTTACTTCTGCCATAGTCAGAGGCTCTACCTTTAAGAGCATGGGACAACTGAGTACTTTGGCAGTATCATTTGTAATTTCCGCTCCAGCATCGCTGTACTCTTTGTCTGTATAGCTAGAACTCAAACCAGCGCCAGATTCAAGCATCACCCGATGACCGTGAGAAGTTAAGGAGTTAACAGCGTCTGGCGTTAAACAAATTCGACGTTCTTGGTAACTTGTTTCTTTTGGAATTCCAATGAAGAGTTCACTTTTGTGTCTTGCAATTTCAAGTTTTTCCTCTTGAGGAAGCAATTGTTGTTTGGTAAATGGAGTCAATCCCATAATGCTACAATACTATTTTCGGTCTAAGTTATGAAAAAGTGAACATGTACCCAACTTTTCAGTAAGAGATATAAAAAATCACATTAATTTTTAGATAAATTCCACTTCTCGTTCCAAATCTGAGATTACATTAATCCTAATGACACTGTGCTCATTTGGAATTATAGTCGGTATTTTTTCAGCCCATTCAATAAAGCACCAATGTCCAGAATAAAGATACTCCTCGATACCTATATCGTAAGCTTCGGATTCACTCTTCAGACGATATACGTCAAAGTGGTATAAAGCATTTTCTTCGTCTATTTGGTATTCATTTACCAATGAAAATGTTGGACTGCTAGTAGGATCAGATGCACCGAGAGATTTCGCTAAGGCTTTGATTAACGTGGTTTTACCAGCTCCCATCTCACCGTAAAAAAGAATTACTTTTTTGGGGTTTTGTGCCAGAATCATCTTCGACACGGCACTAATTTCATCTAATGAAAAAACAATTTTCAAACTAGCTATTTTGGATTAAAAATCATAAAAGGAATAATCATTTCTTCTAACGAAATCCCACCGTGTTGATAGGTATTTCGATAGTAGCTCACGTAGTGATTATAGTTGTTCACATACGCTAGGAAATAATCATTTTTGGCAAAGATATACGAACTACTCATATTGATTGCCGGTAGTCCAATTTTTTTTGGATCTTTTACCGCATATACATCTCGTTCTTCGTAAGTTAGACTCCTTCCAGTTTTATATCGAAGGTTCAGACTTGTATTCTTATCACCAATGACTTTTGAAGGATTTTTGACATTGATTGTGCCGTGATCGGTCGTAATAATCAACTTGAAGCCCATTTTTTGAGCTTGCTGGATGATTTCTAACAAAGGCGAGTTTTTGAACCAACTTAAAGTTAAGGAGCGATATGCTTTATCATCCGAAGCCAATTCCTTAACCACATCCATTTCAGTCTTGGCATGAGACAACATGTCTACAAAATTGTAAACCACTGTTACCAACTGATTATCTTTTAGCGCCTTAAAATTATCCGCTAATTTTTTTCCATTAGCTAAATTGGTGATTTTAAAATATTCCTGTTTGATGTTTAAACCCAATCTTTTCAAGTGTGCTTCCAAGAATTCAGCTTCATATAAGTTTTTTCCACCTTCTTCTACATCATTCTTCCAGTATTGCGGAAATTTTTTTTCCATTTCAAGTGGTGTCAATCCCGAAAAAATGGCATTTCTTGCATATTGTGTCGCGGTAGGAAGAATCGCATAATAAGGAACTTCTTTTTCTAATTTATAGTGATTTGCAACGACATTTTCGATCACCTTCCACTGATCATATCGCAAATTATCAATAACCACAAACAAAATTGATTTGTCTTTTTTGGTTAATTCTGGAACTACCAATTCACGAAACAACTGATGGGAAAGGATGGGTTTGTCGACCTTTGATTCTTTTGATCCTTTTTGAACAGGAGTCTCAAACCAATCTTCATAATTCCTTTCGATGAATTTCCCGAATTGGGTATTTGCCTCCACTTTCTGAGATTCTAAGATTTCGACCATACTTTGGTCTTGTATATTTTCCAATTCTAATTCCCAGAAAAGTAGTTTTTTATAACAATCAATCCACTCGTCGTAGGAATTCACCATCGCCATGTCCATGGCAATTTTTCGAAATTCTTTTTGATAATCTAAGGTTGTCTTTTGTGAAATCAAGCGGGAATGGTCAAGATTTTTTTTGATACTTAATAAAATTTGATTTGGATTGACGGGCTTAATTAAATAATCGGCTATTTTCGACCCAATTGCCTCTTCCATAATGTATTCTTCCTCACTTTTTGTAATCATGATTACAGGCGTTGAAGATTTCTTTTCTTTGATCTCTGAAAGTGTTTCAAGTCCACTCATTCCCGGCATGTTCTCATCTAAAAATACAATATCAAAATTACCTTCGGCAAAAATATCAATGGCATCTCGTCCATTATTACAAGTAGTAACGTCGTAGTCTTTCTTTTCTAAAAAAAGAATATGTGGTTTTAGTAAATCAATTTCATCATCAACCCAAAGTATTTTGATTTTTTCCATGTGTGGTATGAATTTTAATGAGCTTGCAATTTAGTATAAAATAAACGAGGAGTTCATAATTTTATTGTAAATAGTAGAGGACAAGCAAGTATTTTTCAGGGACATTTTTTTTTAAAGTCAATTGTCATTTTTATTTTTTTTCATTCCATTTTGGAAGATTGTGTACATTTGTTTTGCGCAAAATAAAATTACGTTATGCATGGATTCTGTAGCTCAATATTTTAGAGAAGAAAAAAAGGAAAGTGTTTATTTTGTTTGCTTGGGTTTTGTCGCTTGTTTCATTGCAATTTTATTCTCGTTGGTAAAAAAGCAACCTTTTTATAACGCAATTTCTTATGTGTTTTTTGCATCTGGACTCGTTCAGTTAGTGGTAGGATCTACAGTATATTTGCGTTGTGATCTTGACACAGTGCGCGTGTCACATTTTATAGAAAAAGAAATAAAGAGCATCAATGACTATGAAATTCCGAGGATGGAGCTCGTCATGAAAAATTTTTTGATTTATAGCTGGGTCGAGATTGCACTCATTGCAGTCGGGATAATACTATTTCTTCTTTTTGAGTCCAAATCTTTTGCGAATGGACTTGGAATAGGACTCGTTATACAATCTTCTATTATGCTCGTTCTAGATTCTTTGGCAGAGAAAAGAGGGAAGGTCTATTTAAATTATTTAATGTCATTGGTTTGAAACAAAAAAAATCTAAAGAAAGCAACAAATAATAATACATGTTATGAATAAAAGATTATTGATCTTACTTGCCATTGTTTGCATTCAAATGCAGGCGCAATCGACATTCAATTCTAGTCAGTATGCTGCTATTGGAGATAATTTTTATCTCACGTCAGCGAATAACTTGGCGTTAGATTACGAAACTACTGGAACTAATTTTGTTTGGGACTTTTCATCTTTGACAGGAACTTCTCAAAGTCAATTGCAACAAAGAAATCCAACATCTACAGGATTTTTGTGGCTCTTTATTTATAATCCAAACAACACCAATCTGGCGGCAACAAATAATAATCCACAAACGTTGAACATTCCAGGTCAGGTGGTCGAACTTACAGATTCTTTCGATTTTTATAAAAAAACTGCAACGGATTTGCGTCAAACAGGAAGTGCTTCAAAGGTAAATTACAATGGAACTCAAATTCCAATAACAAACCAATACACAGATTCCGATATTATCTATCGTTTTCCTATCCAATTTGGAAATACGGATACGGATAATTCCGCCTACACCATTAACATTCCTACTTTGCTTTACCAAGAAAACACACTCGAACGCACCAATGAAGTGGACGGTTGGGGAAGCATAAGCACTCCTTATGGTAATTACAGTAATACTTTAAGAATGAAAACGACTTTGGTGGCTAATGATTCAATTGCGCTATTGGGTACAGGTTTGCCACGAACGATAAGAACAACAAGAGAATTCAAATGGTTCGATACGACTCAAAAAATACCTGTCTTAAAGGTAACTCAAAGTAATGCAACGGGTAATTGGGTAACAACCAATGTGGAATATTTAGATGCCCAGCGGGATTTTCAAACTACGGCATTGTTTACCTATGCGCCCTTAAATCCATCGGCTGGTGACACGGTATATTTTCAAAATTTAAGCACAAATGCAACTACTTTTTCTTGGAACTTTGGTGACCCGACAAGTGGGACTGAAAATACAAGCACGGAGGAATTTCCGACACACGTTTTTGCGGTAGATGGAGTCTATACTGTTCAACTGACAGCTAGCAATGGCACTTTTAGTGCAACATATGATGTTACAATTGTGATTGGAAATCTCGGACTTTCACAATTCGAATTGAATGCTATTTCCGCTATTTATCCAAATCCGTTTTCTGCCAAATTTAAGTTGAGTAAACCATTACAAAATGCACAGTATGTGATGAGGTCTATTGATGGTCAAATAGTTTATTTCGGAAAAGATATTGAAGAACACGACTTTAGCGAGTTGTCAGCTGGAATTTATATCATAAGTGCTTCTAATTCTGAGGAAATTGCACAGTACAAATTGATTAAGCAATAGGATTTCCCTGCGAATTTTCTTTAGCAAATACAACTGAATATTTTAAATAAATTATAATGTGGTGGCAATATTTGCTTGTTTTTATCGGTGCTTTTCTATTTGACGTAGTGCCATTTCCGTCGCCACCTGCATTCACAATCATGGTTTTTTTGCAAATTATATATGATTTGAATATTTGGGTTGTGATTTTAACAGGTGTTATAGGTTCAATTTTAGGAAGATACGTTTTGACTTTGTACATCCCAAAAATTGCAGGAAAGCTATTTAATCCTGAAAAAAATGAGGATGTTCAGTATATTGGTAGAGTCATGAAGAATAAAGGATGGAAAAGCCAATTGGTAATTATCGCATATTCACTATTACCGCTGCCAACAACTCCTCTTTTTATTGCTGCTGGAATGGCAAAATTAAAGCCGATTTATATCATTCCTAGCTTTTTTATTGGCAAGTTTACCAGTGATAGTATCTTGGTTTACTTTGGAAAATATGGGGCAAAAAGTGCGGGCAATTTGCTTCGAGGAGGAGTAAATTGGCAGTCTATACTGAGTCTATGTATCGGCATTTTTCTATTGGCGATTTTGCTTTTTATTGACTGGCGCTCACTCATTCAAAAAAAAGAATACAAATTAAATTTTAGAATATGGAAATAAATCACTTAATTTATATTTTATTTTAATTTTTTATTTGACGTGTCCCAAGCATAAGCAAAATCTCTCTATTTATGGGTTCTATTTTTAAATTAATTATTGTACTAGTTGCATCAATTGGCGGTTCGTATTTAGTTTTAAAAATGTTTAAAATTATTTCTGATTCGCGAGAAAAATCTAATAGTATTGATGATATTTCGTCGATTGAGTTTCCGAAAAAGAACCTTTCTGAACCGAATTCCATCGGAAATAGCGAAAGTTTTCAGTAATACTTTTTTCATATTCGAATATTTCTTAGTTCGAAATATTTATTGTCATTATTTGCAGTTTACTTGTAACAAATTCTCCCTTCTTATATTGATATCGTTAAATCATAATCTATCTACTATGAAAATCATTTCAAAGAGAGTCCTATGCGTATTGGCTTTCAATTTTTCAATTTTATTTGCTTTGGGACAGGAATCTCAACCGGTTTCCAAGTATGATTATCACGATGCGTTTGCACCTGGTTTTTACACCAAAAACGGGACAGATACGCGCTCCGCTAGTGGGCAGCCGGGACCAAAGTATTGGCAAAATCGGGCCGATTATCAATTAACTGCTCAGCTTAACGAATCCACAAACGAAATTTCAGGAACTGAAGTTTTGAGTTACACAAATAATAGTCCAGATGCTTTATCGTTTCTTTGGTTGCATCTTGATCAAAATGCCTTTAAAGCGGATTCCCGTGGAAATGCGCTTATCGGAATGAACGGGAGTAGAGGCGGAGCTAAGGGAGAAAAAGTAGATGGTGGTTTTAATATAAAATCGGTATCAGTTTTATCAACGCTTAATGGTAAAGCAGTTGAGAAAGAAGTTCAATATTCGATTGTCGATACCCGAATGCAGATTCAGTTGCCGCAGGAGCTAAAAGCGAATGGCGCCGTTGTAAAAATCAAAATTAATTTCTCCTATATTTCTCCTAAATACGGCTCTGACAGGACTGGAGTTTTAGATACTAAGAACGGAAAAATATTTACTATAGCGCAGTGGTATCCAAGAATGTGTGTGTATGACGATGTTCGTGGTTGGAATACCAATCCTTATATAGGAGCGGAATTTTATTTAGAGTATGGCGACTTTGATGCAGCCATTACCGCTCCAGCAAATCATATCGTTGTGTGTTCAGGGGAATTACTCAATCCGGCTGAAGTGTACACTACAGAGCAACAGAAACGTTGGAGTCAAGCCAAGCAAAGTGATCAAACCGTAATGATTAGAACCGCAGAAGAAGTTACTAATCCAAATTCACGCCCAGTTGGAAAGTCGACTCTAACCTGGAAATTCAAAATTAAAAATTCGAGAGATGTCTCTTGGGCTTCCTCTTCGTCTTTTATTATTGATGCTGCAAGAATTAATTTACCAAGCGGAAAGAAATCTATAGCTATTTCTGCTTATCCGGTAGAAAGTAATGGCGAAAAAGCATGGAGCAGATCAACAGAATACACAAAAGCATCTATTGAGAATTATTCTAGAAGATGGTTTGAATATCCTTATCCTGCCGCTACCAATGTAGCTGGCAATGAAGGCGGTATGGAATATCCAGGAATTGTCTTTTGCGAATGGACTAGCAAAGGAGCAGGTTTATGGGGAGTCACAGACCACGAATTTGGTCACAGTTGGTTCCCAATGATTGTTGGATCAAACGAGAGATTGTTTGCTTGGATGGACGAAGGTTTCAACACCTTTATTAATACATTAAGCTCGCAGGATTTTAATAATGGGGAATATAAAGCGCAAAAGGACAATATGAATCAAAGCAGTGTTTTTCTTACCGACCCTAAATTAGAAACGATGATGAGTTCACCAGATAATATGAAAGAAGAGAGCATTGGTTTATTAGCTTACTATAAGCCAGGTACGGGACTTACAATGTTGCGCGAACAAATTCTCGGTAAAGATCGTTTTGATTATGCGTTTAAGACATACATTGCTCGTTGGGCATTTAAACATCCAACACCAGATGATTTTTTTAGAACGATGGAAAACGTAGGTGGAGAAGATTTAAATTGGTTTTGGCGCGGGTGGTTTGTAAACAATTGGCGCTTAGATCAGTCAATCCGTAAAGTGAAATATACGAAGAACGATGCCACGAGAGGCGCTGTAGTAACCATCGATAATTTAGAGAAAATGGCAATGCCTGTGGTGATGGAATTTAAAACCAAAAGTGGCAAAGTTTCAAGAACAACACTTCCGGTAGAAGTATGGATGCGTAATACATCATGGACGTTCAAGCCTGTAGTTTTTGAAGAGATTGAAAGTATTACCATAGACCCTGATCACGCTTTCCCAGATTACAATCCTGCTAATAATGTATGGACGGCAGGGAAAAGTGAGTTGGAAAAAGATGTGATTCTAGATCCGTATCTAGGTACATTCTCGAGTAAACAAATTCCACTTAAACTCGTTTTCACTGAGGAAAATGATGCTTTGGTAGCGACTGCTACTGGACAAGGAGCGATTATACTTGAGCCTGTTGGTAAAGATCGTTTTGCTTTTGCTGCATATGGAATTGAACTTCAATTCAATGAGACAAAAACAGAAGTGACCTTACGTCAAGGTGCTGAAATTCTCTTTACTAGAGAGAAATAGATAATTTTTAATAAAAAAAAACTCCAACAATTCGTTGGAGTTTTTTTATTTTTTCTTTAAAATCAAAGCACTGAGCAGCGTAATTATGAAGCCAATAGGTAGTATTTCCATGTAGGTAAGTGCCATCAAAAGCATCGGATTCTTATACCATTCGATGTACTTATTCATTTCTTCTTGTGTTGCAGCTATTTCCGCAGCGCTAAGACCGCTACTTTGTGCTTCCTTAATTGCTTGAGCTGCAAACTTTTCCATAAAGTCCGGGAAGAAAAAATGGCATTCAATCATCCAAGTGAGAACATACATTGTTGATGCAATTAGACTGATTAGCAATCCAATTTTAAATCCAGTGCCAAACGAAATAACACCATTATTCTGTTTGTCTCTAAAACTTTTGATTCCTATAAAAATAAAAATAAAGGCGATAAACATACCTGTAAAACCAATAATCTCACTTCCTTTAAAATCAGGATTTTGGTTGTGCATTGTAGTCGAAATGATCATCATCCCGGTAGTGATTATCCCCGCGATAGCTCCGTACTTAAGGATTGTTTTTTTCATTTAATTTGATTTAAAGTTCAATACAAATGTGAGATAACAAGATTGAAGTTCACTCATACTTTAGCATGATTTTAAAAAATTGCTACCAAAGTACTAGTTCAAATGTCGCAATCGCTTAGCAGTTTCTACAGTCTGCGTGCGCCTTTTTGCATCCAATTTATCGAGCAAATTTGCCGCATGTGTTTTGATGGTCGGTAACGAAACAAAGAGTTCATCTGAAATTTCTTGATTGCTTTTTCCTTCTGCCATTAAATGCAGCACTTCTAATTCTCGTTTGCCTATTTTTCTCTTCGATAGTTCGTTTCGATCAATTTCAAAATCAGAAGTTGCGTTTACAAAAACTGGTTTTTAACTAACCAATGTTTCCACTTTTGGTGTCCTAATTTTGCCGGCAATCCAAATTCCAATGCCCGTAAATAGTATGGCAATCAGCGAGATGTAGATTTGAATGTTATTTGAAAATAACAGAAAGCGAATTTTCATCCACTGTACAATAAAAAAAAGTACCGCTAAGGCCAAACCAAAGTAGATACTCTCTTTATACTTTCTCACCATTAGCAGCATAATGGTTGGCTATTTTATTCGATATTAAAATGAATCGGATAGTTGTATAAACATCGGACTGGTTTTCCTTCTTTTAAAGCAGGCTCCCACGATTTGTTGAATAATTTCAGAACACGAACTGCTTCCGCTTTCATCGTTTCTATTTGATCCGCTTCGTTGATTTTTTCATCCGCTGTGGCAATTTTCACCACATTCGAACTAATCAAATCTTTAACATTGATGCTGAAGGCTTTAATATCAGTTATTGTTCCGTCTGTTTCAACAACGAAACTCGTAAAAATAATGATTTTTTTGTTCTTGACAGCAGGCGGAAATTTATAGTTTTCACTGATAAACATCGATAAGGTGTAATTCCCGTCTTTGACTTGCGGTTTCAAATCAACATCTGAAGATCTGTAGATTTTTTCTGCTGGCGTTGGTGAACTTGAGTCCGTTGAAGTTACTTGTGCTGTTGCAGAAATTGAAAAACCAATCAACAGCAATAATAAATGTTTCATGTTTTGTTTTGTAATGGATTCAAAAATAAAGAATTAATAGTTAGGTTTTATTTTTTTTTTAGGCAAAATAAAAAGGATTGTGATATTTTTAAATTAAAATAGCTACGAATTCACGAATTTTGTTTTTAAAATTAGTGAATTCGTAGCTAACACTATTGAATTGAAAATAGGGGCTTACTTCACCAATTCCGCCTGATTTCTGAAAACTAATTTTCCATCAAATGCATCAATCAAAACAATACTATCAGTGGTTATTTTACCAGCAAGAATTTCTTTAGACAATTCGTTTAGAACTTCTCTTTGAATGACTCTTTTGACTGGTCGAGCACCAAATTGCGGGTCGTATCCTTTTTGAGAAAGATAAGTAATAGCTTCAGGCGTCGCATCCATAGTGATGCCTTGTTGCGCTAACATCTTAGTGACACTTTTCAATTGAAGTCCAACGATTTGCGCAATGTTGGCATTGGTCAGTGGTGTAAACATCACGATTTCATCAATTCTATTGATAAACTCAGGGCGAACGGTTTGTTTCAATAATCCTAAAACTTCAATCTTAGCAGCTTCTGTTGCGGCTTCAATGCCACCTTTCAAATTCTCGAATTTCTCCTGAATAATTTGACTTCCCATATTCGAGGTCATGATAATAATGGTGTTTTTGAAATCAGCCAATCTACCTTTATTGTCTGTCAATCGGCCTTCGTCCAACACTTGCAATAGAATATTAAAGGTGTCAGGATGCGCTTTCTCAATTTCATCCAATAAAATCACAGAATACGGTTTTCTTCGAACGGCTTCCGTCAACTGTCCACCTTCGTCGTAACCGACATATCCCGGAGGCGCGCCGACCAATCGACTCACGCTATGTCTTTCTTGATATTCGCTCATGTCGATACGCGTCATCGCATTCTCATCATCGAACAAATATTCGGCTAAAGCTTTGGCTAATTCTGTTTT
>CALPOS020000044.1 GCA_943325255.2 Sphingobacterium thalpophilum | reverse complement strand
TCAGGGTTAGAAGTATATCCAAACCCGGTAACCAATGGTATTCTAAACATCACTACTGATAACAATGATGCTAAATCTGTAATCATGTTTGATGTTTTAGGAAAACAAGTGATTAACACAACTGTAACTGATCAACCTATCAATGTTGCTTCATTAAACAGAGGTGTTTACTTCGTAAGAATTACAGAAGCTGGTAAAACTGCTACTAGAAAATTAGTGATTAAGTAATTTACTTACACCAAATACTTAAAACTCCAACCGCAACGTTGGAGTTTTTTTATTTCCTTACTTTTGTCAAAAAGAATTCTTGATCACACCTTCTGACATATTCTCTATTTCCGGTAGCAAGCAATTCGAGAAAATCGCTTTGAAGGTATTTCGTTACCAATACGAACGCAACCTAGTGTATCATGAATTTTGTCTACATTTAAAAGTGGAAAAACAAGAGGTTAAATCACTGCTGCAAATTCCGTTTCTTCCTATTCAATTTTTCAAAAGCCATGAAGTTGTTTCAGGCGAAAATCCTATTCAAACAACCTTTACGAGCAGCGGCACCACTGGACTGACAACCAGCAAACATTTCGTGTCTGACCTTTCGTTATATGAAAATAGCTATCGTCAAGCTTTCTCCGGGTTTTATGGCAACATCGAAGATTATGTGTTGTTGGCGTTACTTCCATCGTACTTAGAGCGAGAAGGTTCCTCACTAATTTATATGGTGAAAGATCTTATCGAAAAATCCAATCATCCAGAAAGCGGTTTTTATCTTCACAACCTCGATGACCTCAGCGCAAAACTCATCAACCTAGATCGCTCTGGGCAAAATGTCATTTTGATTGGTGTTACGTACGCGCTACTAGACCTTATCGAAAAACAAAAATTTACCTTACAAAACACCATTATCATGGAAACGGGCGGCATGAAAGGCAAACGAAAAGAACTGATACGAGAGGAATTGCATGAGATTTTGTGTCGTGGTTTTGGTGTATCACAAATTCATTCTGAATATGGCATGACAGAACTTTTATCACAAGCATACTCTTTGGGGAATGGCTTTTTTGAATGTCCGCCGTGGATGCAAATCCTGATTCGAGATACCGAAGATGCCTTACATTATATGGCAGATGGAAAAACAGGTGGCATCAATGTGATTGATTTGGCGAATCTTTATTCCTGTTCGTTTATCGCCACGCAAGATTTGGGCAAAAAAAATCCCAATGCGACTTTCGAAGTATTGGGACGTTTTGATAATAGTGATATTAGGGGTTGTAATTTGATGGTAATGTGAATCAATTGATAATTGATAATTGATAATTAAATCATACGTACCACAAAATAATTCTTTTTCCCTCTTTGTAATAATACGAATTGGTTGTTGATTAAATCTTTTGAGTTCAACAGGAATTCTTCAGAAACTTTTTCTTTATTAACGGCTATTGAGTTCTCAGCCAACGCACGTCGGGCTTCTCCATTCGATTTCAAGAATCCTGTTTTTTCATTTAATAACGTGACAATATCAATTCCGTTTTCTACATCAGTTTTGGAGATTTCAGCTTGCGGAACACCGTCAAAAATCTCTAAGAAAGTAGCAGAATCTAATTGTTTTAAATCTTCCGCGCTGGCATTTCCAAATAAAATCCCCGATGCCTGAATCGCTTTTTCCAATTCCTCCTTGGAATGCACAAAAACCGTCACTTCTTCAGCTAATTTGCGTTGCAATACTCTTAAATGTGGTGCTTCATGATGCTCTGCGATTAATCCGTTGATGGTCACTTTATCCAAAAAAGTAAAAATCTTAATATATTTTTCTGCGTCTACATCCGTGGTATTTAACCAAAACTGATAGAATTTATAGACAGAAGTCTTATCTGCGTCCAACCAAATATTTCCGCCTTCAGATTTACCAAATTTTGACCCATCAGCTTTAGTAATCAAAGGGCAAGTCATCGCAAATGCTTTCGCGCCTTCGGGATTCATGCGACGCACCAATTCGGTTCCGGTAGTAATATTTCCCCACTGATCGCTACCTCCCATTTGCAATAAACAATTGTAGTGTTTGTGCAAGTGATAGAAATCGTAACCTTGAATCAATTGGTACGTAAATTCCGTAAACGACATCCCTTCACCTTCACCCGACAATCTTTTCTTCACCGAATCTTTTGCCATCATGTAGTTGACTGTAATTCTTTTCCCAACTTCACGTGCAAAGTCGATGAAGGAATAATTCTTCATCCAATCGTAATTGTTTACCAGGATGGCCGCATTTTTTTCCGTCGAATTAAAATTGATAAACCGCGATAAAACCTTTTTGATTCCTTCCACATTGTGATTCAAAGTCGCTTCATCAAGGAGATTTCTTTCGTCAGATTTCCCCGATGGGTCGCCAATCATTCCTGTTGCACCACCAACCAAGGCAATCGGTTTGTGTCCAAATTTTTCTAAATGAACCAACAAAATAATAGGCACCAAACTGCCGATGTGCAACGAATCCGATGTAGGATCAAATCCGATATAAGTGGTCGTCATTTCTTTAGTTAACTGCTCTTCCGTACCGGGCATGATATCATGAACCAATCCGCGCCATTGCAATTCTGCTATTAAATTCTTCATTTCAAATTAATTTGCGGCAAAGATAAAATTTAATGTGGAATCGCTTAATCGTTTAATCGTTTAATCGTGGATTTGTTTCGTCGTGCCATCGTTTTGGTGTTTTTTCGAATAGGTAAATCCACGATTAACTGATTAAACACTATTTTTGCACCATGATATTAGTCACTGGAGCTACTGGATTAGTTGGATCGCATTTGATTTTGGCACTATTGGAAAATCATCCAACGGTTCGAGCTATGTTTAGAACTGAGATTGCAAAAGAAAAAACAAAAACTCTTTTTCAACGCTACGACAAGGAATTCCTATTCGAAAAGATTCAATGGATTCAAGCTGATATCACCGACGTCACGACTTTAGAGGCTGCTTTTGAAAACATCGAACAAGTCTATCATTGTGCTGCATTGATTTCTTTTGATCCTAAAGACGAAGAAGCACTACGAAAAACAAACATTGAAGGAACTGCCAATATCGTGAATTTTTGCATCGAGAATCAAATCAAAAAGCTATGTCATGTGAGTTCAATTGCCGCTTTTGGCGACCTAAAAGAACACGAAACGATTATCACTGAGAAAACCGAATGGAATCCGGAGCTTCCACATAGCGATTACGCCATCTCGAAATATGGCGCTGAAATGGAAGTATGGCGCGGTAAACAAGAAGGTATAAATGTGTTGATTGTCAATCCTGGAGTGATCATTGGTCCCGGCTTTTGGGAACACGGTAGTGGGCAAATCTTCTCAAAAATCAAAAATGGAATGCTGTTCTATACGCTAGGGACAACTGGATTTGTAGCTGTTGATGATGTTGTCAAGTGCATACTTCATTGTATGGAAGTCACAACAAATGAAGATCGCTATTGTTTGATTTCCGAAAACCTTTCGTTTGATGATGTGCTAGAAAAAATCGCAGATGCTTTACAAGTGGCGCCGCCTAAATTCTATGCGACTCTTTCAATTTCAGCAATTGCATGGAGACTCGATTGGATTTTTTCGTTTTTATTTAGAAAGAAAAGAACCTTAAGCAAACTGATGGTAGCTTCACTACATCGCAAAGATCAATACGCTAACGACAAAATAAAATCAATTTATCCGTTTCCGTTTCAAAGGATAGATGATTGTATCGTTACCACGGCTAAGATGTATTTACAGAAATAATCTATTGCACTTGCGGCGTGTCAGCGCTAGAAGGAACGGATGGCGTAGCGGCTCCACTTTTTTTGATCAACAAGTCATTTTCAGACTTTTTATTTTTCAGTCGCTCATTGACCTGGTCGTACATTTTTTTGTAGGTTTCAATTTGCGAAATATAATATTGGTGACTTTCGACAAACTGCAAACTATCAATGCCATATTTTTTGTAAACATATTCTTTACCACCGACCCAATTCATCACAGAATCATATTTTCGCTGCCCTTTGATTACTTCAAACAATGTTAGGTCATACAAAATATTTGTCATCATTTCTTCCTCTATAAAATGATCTGGTTTTTCAACAGGCAAGTTATTGCAACTCACCAGCACAAAAAAAGCAAATAAAATCGACAGTATTCTTTTCATGTTTTATATTTTATCGATCAAATTCTAAGCGTTTGCCCGCTCGGATATCTTTAACTTTAAAATTGGAATAAACCAATTGTCCATTTACTAAGGTATGTGTAATTCGTGATTTAAATGTAAATCCTTCAAAAGGAGACCAGCCACATTTATAAAGAATGTTCTCTTTTTTTACACTCCAAGGCAAACCCGCATTGACAATTACTAAATCGGCATAGTAACCCACTTTAATAAAACCACGTCTTTCTATTTGAAAAAGGATTGCTGGGTTGTGCGCGGTTTTCTCGACGATCTTATCAATAGATATTTTTCCTTGATGGTACGCTTCAAAAAGTGCGACCAAAGCATGTTGCACAAGTGGTCCGCCAGACGGCGCTTTCAAATAATTTTGTTTCTTTTCTTCTAATGTATGAGGCGCATGATCAGTTGCAATTACATCGATACGATCATCAAGCAAAGCTTCCCAAAGCGCATCTCTGTCAGCACTAGACTTTACTGCAGGATTCCATTTGATTAAGTTGCCTTTGGTTTCGTAATCCTCGTCAGAAAACCAAAGGTGGTGAATGCAAACTTCTGCGGTAATTTTCTTTTCTTCTAATGGTACTTTATTGCTAAAAAACTCCAATTCCTTAGCTGTTGAGATATGAAAAACATGCAGTCGAGCTCCTGTCCGCTTTGCCAAATCAACAATCTTTGCCGTCGATTTATAACAAGCATCTACACTTCTTATTTCTGGGTGAAACTTAACCGGAATTTCATCGCCATAGATTGCTTTGAATTTTTCAAGATTTTCCTTGACCGTGGTTTCATCTTCACTATGCACTGCAATCAGTAATTTCGTATTCGAAAATATTTGCTCTAATGCGGCCGAACTGTCGACAAGCATATCCCCAGTTGAAGAACCCAGAAACAACTTTAATCCTGCAACATTTTTGGGATTTGTTTTTAGAATTTCTTCCAAATTATCGTTGGTTCCACCCAACATAAAAGAATAATTTGCATAGGACGTTTTGGCTGCAATTTGGTATTTTTCTTCTAATATATCTTGAGTAACGGCGTTGGGAATGGTATTGGGTTGTTCAATAAACGAGGTAATTCCTCCTGCTACTGCTGCTCTCGACTCGGAAGCGATATCGCCTTTATGCGTCAATCCTGGTTCTCTAAAATGAACTTGGTCATCGATCATCCCAGGAATCAAGTAATTCCCTTCTGCATCAATTATTTTCGTTGAAGGCGACTTTGCACTGATACTTTCCGCAATTTCCACAATGAATTCGTCTTCAATGAGAACATCTCCCTCAATTATACTTCCTTCATTGACAATTTTAGCGTTCTTAATTAAAATACTATTCATTATAAACGATTAAAAAGTTTTCTAATTCTTAAAGAGATTACTCCAAAAACAGCTTCTTTTATTATTGCATTACTCATCTTCGATTCTCCTTTGGTTCGATCTGTAAAAATAATAGGGACTTCAACTATTCTAAATCCTTTACAAAATGAGCGATATTTCATTTCAATCTGAAATGCATACCCTATAAAGTGAATTCTCTCAATGTTGATTCCTTCTAAGACACTTCTTTTATAACAAATAAATCCTGCTGTTGCATCATGAATCTTCATCCCGGTAATGATTTTTACATAAACCGATGCAAAATAGGACATGAGCACGCGACTGAGCGGCCAGTTCACCACATTGACCCCAGTAACATAACGTGATCCAATCGCTAGATCAGCTTCACCAAAATGACAAGCCTGATATAATTTTTCTAAATCTGCCGGATTATGAGAAAAATCGGCATCCATTTCAAAAACATACTGATAGGATCCAGATAGCGCCCAGTGAAATCCATGAACATAAGCAGTTCCTAAACCAGCCTTTTTATTTCTTTTTTCAAGAAACAATCGGTCCTTGAACTCGAGTTGCAAAGCTTCTACTTTAGCAGCCGTCTGATCGGGTGAATTATCATCAATGATTAAAACGTCGAAAGGCTTATGCAGAGAGAAAACCGCTCTAATAATCGTTTCGATATTTTCAATTTCGTTGTAGGTAGGGATAATTACAATTCCGTCAGTCATTCCTTTGGCTAAATAATGAACAAAAATAAACTTTTTATGGGAGTTGCTCCTTAAGAAAATGATAATTAAAATCGATAACTGGGAGAATTTCTTTTTGCTTCAATCAATCGAATCAAAATTAGGCAAAAAGTAAAAACAAGACCAATTATGTAGCTATTTTTAGTATTTTTGCAAGGATATGATAGAAACCGTTTTACAGCCAAGAATTATAGGAATCCAAGACTGGGCGACGATAATTTTTGTAATCTTATTTACGATTATCGCTATAGTAAAATCAGTTTTTGAAACACGTTTTCAAGATTTTATGAAACTAGTCATATCTGACAAATACACGAAAATCTATCGTGACGCTTCCTACTTAATGAGTGGATTTACAATTTTTTTGTTTGTAGTACAATTAATCTCCCTCTCTTTCTTTATTCAATTAACATTGCATCATTTTTATCATCTTTCAAAAACCGACTGGATTTTGTTTGTTCAAATTTGTACTTTTTTAAGTGTATTTGTGCTTTCGAAATTCCTAATCGAAAAAATAATCGCCACTTCTTTTGCAATTGATGAATTTGCTGATCAATTCAATTTACAAAAGGTGACTTACAGAACGTATATTGGAGTTTTGCTACTGCCTATCAATGCCATATTGTTTTACAATACAAACACATCAGATTTGTTGTTTTATGGAATTATTACCATTATTGCTGTAACAAATCTGTTAACTTATGTCGTTTCTTTGAAGAATTATCAAAATTTATTATTCGGCAAGTTGTTTTATTTTATTTTATATCTTTGCGCACTCGAAATAGCACCGTACTATTTTATCTATTATTGGTTTACAAAAAGTTAGCATATTTAGAAAATGTCAATATGAAAGTGAAAACAATTTTGGTGTCACAGCCGGAACCTAAAGTAGAAAACTCTCCTTACTTTGACTTGCAACAAAAGCATAAAGTAAAAGTTGATTTCAGACCTTTTATTCACGTTGAGGGCGTAAATGCTAAAGACGTACGATTACAAAAAATTGACCTCAACAATTACTCCGCAATCATTTTGACGAGTAAAAATTCTGTTGATCATTTTTTCAGAGTGGCAGAAGAGATGCGTTTTAAAGTTCCTGAAGGGCTGAAATATTTTTGTCAATCCGAAGCCATTGCGTTCTATTTGCAGAAATACGTTGTTTACAGAAAACGTAAAATTTATGTTGGTCAAAAAGATTTTGCTGACTTATCTCCATTAATCAAGAAATACAAAGACGAAAAGTTTTTGCTTCCTGCTTCTGATCAATTGAATGCCGATGCACCGCAAACTCTAAACAATCTAAAAGTGGATTGGACACAAGCGACGTTTTACAAAACGGTAATGAGTGACTTATCAGATTTAGCCGATGTTTATTACGATATTTTGGCTTTCTTTAGTCCAACTGGGATTAAATCATTATTCATGAATTTCCCAGACTTCAAACAAAACGAAACACGAATTGCTGTTTTTGGTAGCACTACACAAAAAGAGGCGCTTGAGCATGGTTTGCGAATTGATATATTGGCACCTACTCCAGAAACACCTTCTATGACAATGGCTTTGGAGAAATACATTGCGGAAGCGAATAAAGGAAAGTAAAAACCGATTTACTATATAAAAAAAGAGTCTCCGTGGAGACTCTTTTTTTTTGTAATGAATTTATGAAAGTTGGCGGCTGGCGTTTTATTTTCCTCCAGCGGTTGCTATTTGATTGAACCGTGCATAAAACCTCGCCTTTTGCAAAGGCTGGTTTTTATTTTGTAGTAAATGCTTATGAAAGTAAACTTTCCCACGATGGAATTACCTGTGGTGATCCCTTTTGGAGAGAACTGTCAATAAAACCTCGCCTTTTACAAAGGCTGTTTTTATTTTGTAGTAAATGCTTATGAAAGTAAACTTTCAACGCATCTTCTACAAAATAAAAACCGAAGCTCACGCTTCGGTTTTATCGCAGAGAGGAAGGGATTCGAACCCTCGATATGTTGCCATATACACGCTTTCCAAGCGTGCGCCTTCAGCCACTCGGCCACCTCTCTAATTTATTTTAAGGCTGCAAAGAACCATAAAAAAATCCGTTTAAGAAAATTAAATTTTAAATATTATGATAATTCCCCGCGTATTGAAGTTTCAAAAATTGTTTTAAAAACATTGGGGGCGACCTTCTGTCCAAGAAGATACATCAACTTAGTGACAGCAGCTTCTGTAGTACAGTCTTTTCCGGAAATTACACCAATCTTCTTTAATGTTGAACTGGTTTCGTATTGCCCCATATTGACACTACCACCTGAGCATTGTGTGACGTTTACAATTGGCAATCCCTTTTTGATAGCTTTCTTTAAAGTAGAAATAAACCAATCATCTGTTGGGGCATTTCCTGATCCATAGGTTTCTAAAATAGCGCCTTTCAAATTAGGAATATTTAAAATCGACGAAAGTGTTGTTTCATTGAGTCCTGGGAACATCTTTATAATCACTACCTGATCTTCCAATTCTTTGTGAACCACTAATTTTTTATTTGATTTAGAAGGAATACTTTCTTGCATCACTTTCAGATGCACTCCTGATTCAGCAATGGCAGGAAAATTAGGCGATGAAAAAGCATTAAAATGCTCCGCATTAATTTTTGTCGTTCGATTGCCACGATACAATTTATACTCAAAATAAAGACAAACTTCTTGAATTACGGGTTTGTGTTTGTGTTGTAATGATGCGATTTGAATGGCAGTGATCAAATTCTCTTTCGCATCCGTACGCAAATCACCGATAGGCAATTGTGATCCAGTAAAAACCACTGGTTTAGATAAATTTTCAAGTAGAAAGCTGAGAGCAGAAGCCGAATAAGACATCGTATCAGAGCCATGAAGCACAACAAAGCCATCGAATTTGCTATAATTCTCTTCGATAATTGTAGCGATTTTAATCCACTTTGCAGGATTCATATTTGAGGAATCAATCGGCGTTTCAAACGAAATTGTTTCAATATGACAATCCAATTGTTTGAGTTCAGGTATGTTTTGTAGTAGTTCAGAAAAGTTGAATGCTTTTAACGCCCCGGAATCAAAATCTTTGACCATTCCGATCGTCCCGCCAGTATAGATTAAAAGAATTTTTGGCTTAGTGAGCATTCTGATATCGTAGTTTATTTACAACAGGATTCGCATACATGTTTAGAAAACCTTCTAAAGCTACCGGATTGTTTTGGTCTATCTTAATTTCCAATCGACGTTCAAAAAGTTGCTTTTCATTTTCTGTATAAAAATCAGCAAATTGATTTGTTTTATGAAGTATATCATAAGCGATATAATTCGTCGGCCATAGTTTGTAACTACTCAATATAGAATCATCTATTGCTTGAGCTAAGGCCTGAATTTGCTTGTTAGCATTGTCATTTTCGGCGGCAATCACATCTAATTCTTTGTCTAAAACATCGCCAATATGAATATGAATTCGTTTCTTCTGACCCATGATTCCACTCAGTAAAGTCATGAAATCTTCGTTTTTCTCCTTAATATAAACCTCGTTATTTGCTTCCGCCATCAATTGCGGCATTTTGAGCGCGTCGGTCGGGTCATACTCATATGAAATCGATACTGGAACTACTTTGATTTTCTTAAAATAGTCCATCAAATTTTCTTCATCAGATCCCATGGCCAGCATTTTTAAAACTCCCGGATGCGTTGCGTCGTTACCATCTTTGGTTCGTCCTTCTCGCTGCGCAATCCAAACCGATCGATTTTCGCGAAGCAGAAGCTGACCGATATATTCCGACATCAATTTTGAACTTTGCAACAATTCTCTCGGCGGTAAGCCACGTTGTACTATGAAGTTTCTATTAAGTTTTGACAGTGTAAGTAAAAATGATTTTTTTACTAAGTTATCTCCAATCGCCGACGCTGTCATAACTAAACCGTGCGTAAACAAAGAGGCGTTCAACAACGAAGTATCTAAGATAATGTCTCTATGGTTGGAAATAAAAAGGTAAGCCGTGTTCTTTTCTAATTTTTCAAATCCTGAAGTGGTCAGTCCGTCAGAACTTTTCGCTAAGACTCTTTGAACAGATTGATAGATAAAATTACATTGAAAATCACGGATGGAATGTGTCTTTAACAATTGCTCTTTCCATACTTCATCCGGCATTTCGGGAAAGGTGAAATTCATCAACGCTTTCATCATCGGATGATTGATTGAAGAGCGAATTCCTTCATTTATCTCAGCATCATAAAACGGACGAATGGCATCAAATTTTTGCATCTAAAAAATTCATTTTATTTAACAAAAGAACAAAATTTATTGACAACTTTTGCTGTTTTTTTACTTTAAATGCGGAATACGTCTTTAGAATTTTGCGTCGTTATAGCTGCAATTTCCTCTGTCGACAGCGAATAAATCTCGGCTAATTTCTGCACTACATTGACAATATAACTGCTTTCATTTCGCTTGCCTCGATAGGGAATGGGCGCTAAATAAGGCGAATCAGTTTCTAGAACAATATGTTTCAAATCTATTTGATGTAGAAACTGATCTATTTTTCCGTTTTTAAACGTGACAACGCCTCCAATTCCAAGTTTCATATTGAAGGAAATGGCGCGCAAAGCTTGTTCATATGTTCCTGTAAAACAATGAAAAATTCCAAATAAGTCATCTCCTTTTTCAGATTCTAACACCTCAAAAATTTCATCGAACGCGTCTCGACAATGAATGACGATGGGCAACTTATACTTTTTGGCCAATTGAATTTGGTGTTTAAAAGCAAACTGCTGCTCCTTTAAATGGGTCTTATCCCAATACAAATCGATGCCGATTTCACCAATGGCAAGGAACTTTCTTTTCGCTAATTCTGATTCAACGTGTTGCAATTCGGCTTCGTAATTTTCCTTCACATACGTCGGATGCAAACCCATCATCAGAAACACATTTTCGGGATACGCTTTTTCTAAATCATACATTGATTGTGTGCAAGAAGAATCAATTGCAGGCACAAAAAACCTTGTCACACCTTTATTGATGGCGCGTTGCATCATTTCGTTTCTATCTAAGTCAAATTCTTCGCTATAAAGATGGGTGTGGGTATCCGTAATTATCATGTTGTAGAAAGGCAAATTTTTATGCCCCAAAATTACAATTAAAACCAAACTATTCTCGAAAACTTTACGACCTTAGCGCCAAACCGGCAGAAAAAAAATGAAACACCTTCAAGAACTTCTCAAAAAAGAAAAATATACTAAGATCAATTTTAAGGTCACCAAAACGCAACATTTGCTTCTAAAAGCCAGTATCAATGGCATCAAGGGTAATTTTATTTTAGATACTGGAGCTAGTAATAGTTGCGTAGGGTTTGAAAGCATCGAACTATTTCAACTCACCGCCGGAAAATCGAAAACCAAAGCCGCTGGTGCCGGAGCGACCGGAATGTTTACGCAAATCGCCAAAAGCAATCAACTGCAAATTGGTCGATGGAAAAACAAGAATTTTCATTTGGTGATTTTTGATTTATCACATGTCAATGAAGCACTCACCCAACACAAAGCCAAACCCGTTCAAGGCATCATCGGTGCCGATGTACTATTAGAAGGAAAGGCAATTATTGATTATTATAATCATTGCTTGTATTTGCAGTAAATCGAATTCTTATTGACATTGACATTCCAACTTTCGCTCATTTATATTTTATACATTTGATTTCTAAACTTTTGTATTATGAAAAAAAATTACCTCCTTTTGTTTTTGTTTTTTGGGTTGATGTTCAGTACCATCTCGTATGGACAAATCTCTGCTGCCGATGACACTTTTGGTGTCGTTTACGGCGCATCCAACGTGATTGCAGGAAATGTATTGCTCAATGACGTATTGAATGGTGCGCCTGCAACACTTAGTAACGTAACTATAGTACAACTCACCTCTACCAACGCTGGCGTTTCCATTTCAGGAACTGATGTTGTTGTAGCTGGAGGCACGCTACTAGGCACTTATACTTTGACCTATAAAATTTGTTCTATTGCCAATAGCCTATTATGCGCAACTGGAACGGTTACGATTAATACGCAATTGATTACCAATCCTGATAGTTTTTATACTAGTCCTTGCATGGGTGGCAGCACCATTGGAAATGTTCTCGGAAACTCAACTAATTTAAATCTCATTGATACTTTAAATGGAGTGCCGGCTGTTTTGACTTCTTATTTCACCCAACCCGGAAATATTCTTGTTCCTGCTGATGTGGTGATAACCTATTTATCAAATTATCCTGAATTTAATATTGATAGTAGTGGAAATGTTAATTATTTTGGATTTTTCCCGTTCGCACCGCAAATTACTTTAACCTATCAATTGTGTGAAATAGCACATCCAACCAATTGTAGTATAGGCTACGTGACAATAAATTTCTTTCCGCCCTATCTTTTTGCTGGAGATGATGATTTCTCATCTAATCCAATTGATAATACTACCGGTGGTTTAGCTGGAAATATTTTATTTAATGATTTTAGTGAATGCTCCGGACCGGTAAGTTCGTCAAATAGTATTATTTTCACAAATAGCACTCCTACCGGTTTATCAATAGATCCCGATGGAAATGTTTTGGTAGCTCCAGGGACATCTCCCGGAACG
>CALPOS020000043.1 GCA_943325255.2 Sphingobacterium thalpophilum | reverse complement strand
TTTTCATAAGCGGAATAACCCAAATAACGAAGTATTCTTGGATTAACTTTGTCTAACTCCTTCATTTTATTTGCCTCTACTTCTAGCGCTTTATAATCTTTGGCTAAGATCAAAAAGTCAGCGTGACGCATGCGTGAAGTTAGAGAGTAATCCGTCAATTCCATATACTTTTCATAAAAGCTTAAAGCTTTTGCTATACAATTGGCGTAGCTTGGTGTGAATACAATTGCTGGACTTCCTTTAGATTCAACAATATTAATTTTCATGTTTGAACTACCAGTATTAGCACCCCAATAGTAGTAGGTTTCAGCTAATTCTCTATACACTGGACCATAAGCTGGATTGATATCAACTACTTCATAAAGCGCTTTTACAGCCTCGGTATATGATTTGGCACCTTTAAGTAAGACACCCAATTGCATTTTTGCTCGGATTAATGTTGGGTCTGTTTGATAAGCATTTCGATAGGCGGCGTATGATTCATTCTGATTTTTGTCTCCGTAGAATGCATCTCCCAATCCCAATTGAATTGTAGCATCTGTAGGGTTTATTGCTTTGGCTTTATTGAGGTAAGTCAATGCCGTTTTATAATCTGGTTTATCAGCATTCATATAGGCTTTTGCAATATAAAAATACTCTTCGATGTCTTTTTTCTTCAAATCTTTCGTCACCAAATCAAAATTAGCTTGTGCAGCCATTGCATTACCATTGTTTAAGTCCATTTGACCTAAACCAATGTTATTCCATTTTGCGCTTTCACTTGCAGTTAACCCTTTTTGAAAGTAAATTTTAGCAGAATCTTCAATGTTTTGTTTAAGATAAACATTGCCTAGAAAAAAAGTAGCCTTACCATTTCCTGGTTTGGATTGTACAATCGTTTTTAAAATTGCTTTTGCCTTTTCATATTGCTCTGCATCAATGGCTTTTTTAGCAAGTTCTATATCTTGCGCATTTGTTAGCGTTGCTATTAGCAGCAATAGAATACTAAAAACGTTATTGCTTTTCATGATTTCCAATTTAATTTTACTTTTTGTCATTGTTGATTGTATTTCGTATTCTAATTTTTCTGGATGGAACTTTGTAAGGTAACAAGCCTGATTTAAGAATAATTCTCTGACCTATTTCTCCCGCTATAAAGGAAGAAAATCCCATTCCCAATCCATCGTATCCTTGTGCGTTGACGACAAACAATTCGCGTGCCAAAGGATAAGTACCTTCACCCAAGTTATTTTGTGTTGGGCTATAATACTGACTGTCAACTGTATTTAGAACATTAAGAACATTGATTTTCCGAATACTATTTGCTACTTTTTCAGAGGGCTCAAAGATATAATTTATTCCAACAACTCCAATTATTCCATTATTTTCTGCCACATAATTTATGACTTCATTGTTTGTCTTGAATGAAAATACATTCTCGGTCGGAATATTTTTTATACCTGCCAATTCACTTACGTATCTTACCGTACTTGAATTGAGATTATCAAACACCAGTCCCTTGATTTTTGTCGACCTATTGCCTTTCATAAAATCAGTGACTTCCTTCAACGTAATTAAGGTGTCTTTAGTATTCTTATTCACAATAAAAGCAATTGCGTCTTTTGCAAATGGTGTTGTTTTTGGATAAATTTTCTTGGAATTAAAGAATGTGACTTCCTCTTTGTTTAATGGTCTGCACAAAATTGCAATCCTCGACGTATCCTTCGCTAATGCCTGAATTACTTCGGCTTCCGACTTGGATACAATATTAATTTTTGCGTTATACTTACTTTCGAAAATCTGCACTAAATCTTCAACAATGGGTGTTAAAGACTCATCAATTACCACTGTAGTTTCTCCTTGGATAATAGTTTCTTTTTTTGAATCCGCATTACCTTGTTTACATTTAATGAGGAGAAAAAGCATGAAAACAAAAAAAATGATGGAAAAATATCGTCTCATAATTCTTCTGTCTGATTAGCAAAAAAACGTGTAAATCGAATATACGCATACACAATCAAGAGTACACCAAATGCTATTCTGTAATTTGGTTCCATATTGATTGGCATCGTTTTCCAAAAAACGAGAATCAATCCCAATACCAAATAAAGGAGGAAAAACAACATTCCTATAACGAGAAGAAACCGCTCTTTTAGCGATTTCTTCTTGAAATTAACAACGATTTTTTTAAGCATTATTCTGCTGATTGAATGCTAATTGGTAAAGAGTAGAGAACACGTACTTTTTTACCATTTTGTTCTCCCGGATTCCATTTTGGACAAGATTTAAGCACTCGAATTGCTTCTTTACCTGTACCATATCCAATATCACGAATTACCTTTATGTCTGTTAAAGAACCATCTTTTTCAACGACAAAAGAAACGAAAACTTTCCCTTTTAGTCCTTCTTCTTCTGGCACTTGATAGTTCTTACCTACGTACTTGTAGAATTTTTCCATTCCACCCGGAAAATCAGGTTTCAATTCAATACCAGCAGTATTATAGATATTGTTATCTTCCTCCACTACATCTTTTGGTCCATTACCAACAGGCTCTACTGTTAATTCAGCATCTGGATCTCCTTTGATTGTTTCTGCACCTAATTTCTTATCAACAATCTCTTTGATTTTAGGTGGTTCTTCTACTACTTCCTCCGCTTTTGCAACTACTGGCTTAACAAATTTTACCTGGTCAACCTTTGGTGGCGGTGGCGGTGGCGGTGGAAGATTCTCTTTTGGTTTCTCTTTTGGCGGTAATTTAACCGTTACAATTTTCTTATCCAAACTGGCATCATCATCTGACGCATCAGGAATCAACTTTGCCAACATGGGTAAACTCACCAAGAATGCAAATACAATCGCACCAATGATAAAAGCTTTGGTGGAAGTTTTTGAATTTGACTTTCTCAATTCATACGCACCGTATTTTTTATTTCTTCCTTCAAATACGATTTCAAGCCATTGACTATTTAATAAATCTAATTTCATTTTTTATTTACTTTTAATTAGATTAAATACTTAAGGAGCAGCCGTTTCTGCCGCAGCTGGAGCTGTATCAGCGCCAACACCTATTAATTTTTTCTCTTCTGGGCTATAATCGTTAACAATAGCATAGGTAGGCACATCTACAATAGCCATCTCATCGAGTATGTCAACCAAATTTCGGTAATTGGATTTATTACTTGGTTTAATAATTACAATCAAACCTTTGTTTTTATTTCCAGTATATTTTATAACTTCTTCTTTTTCTTTCAATAAAACTTTACGAATCCCTTCTTTACCGTAAGCACTTTCTTTAGGAGCTATTTTTGGCGTTGCCAATAAACCCATGTAATACTTAATTTGGTTGTTATCTCCCAATAAAATAGTCATAGTTCGATTTTCGTCCACTTTTACCGGCTTGTCTTTATTTGGATCATCTTCCTTATCAGGTAATCCTAAATCCATAGACTGTGGTTTAGACAGGGAGGTTGTCAACATGAAGAATGTAATTAACAAGAAAGCCAAATCAACCATCGCAGTCAAATCTACTTTGGAGTTCTGTTTCTTACTTCTTACTTTCTTACTGCCTTTCTTACCGCCGCCATCGCCCGTATTTAATTCAGCCATTTTCTATTTTTTATATATTAAAAATCTTTTCCTCGTAAACCAGTAACCAAATTAAAACTATTGATTTTCTGGTCTTGCAAAATATCCATGATTTTTCTAATCGCTGGATATTCTTCCTTTGCATCTCCTTTGATAGCGATTTGCAATTCTTTGTCGTTTACTTCGATATTGGCAATACGTGCATTCTGAATCCAATCTGCTAATTGGTTATCCAAAGAATCCTTTGGAACGCCAGGTTGCAGATCCGTTTTATTTCGGTCGGCACTTTTCATTGCAATAATCGCTTTCAAATTTTGGATTGGAACTCCAAAACCTTCCATAATAGCAAACTTTTCTGCTTCTTGATCTGAAAAAGTTACCTGGTATTTTTGACCCATCAATTCGAGTGCTCTCTTACGAACTTCTCTTCCTTTCAAGTCAAAAAACACCTTTCCTCTTCCCACGGTAAGTGTTGCTAAATCGGTCTCAGGCAATTTTGTCTGCACCGTTGAAGCGGGCGTATCCACGGACATGGGCTCAGGTTGCTTAGCTGTTGCTGTTAAAATAAAAAACGTAAGCAACAAGAAAGCCACATCACACATCGCTGTCATGTCGATTGACGCTGCCTTTTTGGACATTTTTACATTAGCCATATTTATAATTTATTTACTATTTACTGAGAAAAACAAAAAAGTCATTCTCTTAAATATGGTTGTATCTTAGTTTTTCGAACCTCTGAAGTGTCTGTAAGTATTCACTATCGTTGATCCCGCTTCATCAATTGAATAAGTCAAAGTATCAATTTTAGAAGTAAAAAAGTTGTAAGCTATAATTGACAATGCAGAAGTAGAAATACCAGTAGCAGTATTGATTAACGCTTCAGAAATACCATTTGCCAACAATGCTTGGTCAGGAGTTCCTGCAGAAGCCAAAGCTCCAAACGCTTTAATCATCCCTGTTACCGTTCCTAACAATCCCGCCAAAGTTCCTAAAGAAACTAAAGTTGAAAGTATGGTCATGTGTTTTTCTAACATTGGCATTTCTAATGAAGTAGCTTCTTCAATTTCTTTGTGAATGGTTTCAGCAGCTGCTTCGCTATCCAAACCTTCTTTCTTAACTTCTTGGTACTTCACCAATGCAGATCTAATTGCGTTAGCTACTGATCCTTGTTGTTTGTCACATGCTGCTAAAGCACCATCAATATCACCTTTAGTAACACTAGCAGTGATGTTTTTCATATACTGATCTAAGTTACCTTTTCCAGCAGCTTTCGTTATTACCATATAACGCTCAAAAGAAAATACGATTACCATCAACAATAATCCCATCAAAACAGGTACGATTGGCCCTCCTTTATATACCATCGCCAAATAATTCCCTGGAAGTGGATGCCCAGTGTTTACTCCGCCTTCAAAGTTAGAACCACTACCCATAATGAAATTCCAAATAATCCATCCCACAAAAATACATGCGACGATTACAATTCCTGAGAACATATCTCCTCCTTTTGAACCACTTTCTTTTTTAACGTTTGCCATTTTCTTAATTTTTAATAGTTTTAATGATTTATTAGTTTTAATTGTATTTAAACTTGAATAGGAGCAAATTTAATTTTTTAGTTGAAATAAAAAAACTTTTTTTACTTTAATTGATAAGGGTTCGAAAACGTTGATTTTGCTGGACTCGTCCTATGCAAATCGACAAGCCTACGATGAGATTTCAGCTTTGTCTATCTCGACAATTGAGTAAATAACTCAACATCAGTTTATAAAGTATTACGAAAGTGCAAAACAACTAAAATTTTACCTTCTTTAAATTTCAACAGAACTTTTTATAGAAACTTAAAATACTATTTGCAAAAAAATTATCTTGCACATTCAAAACAAAAAAGTGATGTCGAAAAAAACTGCATTTATAACCGCAATCGTGGATGGCTATAATTCGAAAGGTGAAAGTATACTTTTGGGCTCGGCTATTCTCGACATAGCAGTTGTTACTAAACTAAAAGTGAGCGTTTTGTTCGTTTCGCTTTTTTGTACTTTGAGTGAATTTTCGAGAAAGTAGTTGATTATTCTTGGTTTGTGAGTTATTATTTTCTTTAATCAATTGTGGATTATTTGATCTATAGACAGCTTCGCTTTAAGATTAAGGTGCGGGTCGTACGCGGTACAATGTTAAAAATCAACCCTAAATCAGCTGTTTAACGAATTTTAATTCATACCATAAACTTTATATTAGGCAACAACATTTTAATTTTAGATTCGACACATTTCTTGTAATAAGGTGAAATTATAAAAAATATCGGCTCTTGTTTCTATAACTCTTTTCTCTAAAACCATGAAAAAATACACCCTGCAAAAATCACCCTTCATCGTTCCTACCAACGATGGCAAACTCATAGAAGAGCATCACGGTTTAGCAACGACCAAAAACCCGAATATTTCCATTGCGCACATGATAGCACCACCGCATTGGAGCGAACCTTTTCAAACGCCGGAATTTGATGAATATACCTATATTATTTCAGGGAAAAAGCAATTTATTATTGAAGACGAGGTGGTGATTTTAGAAAAAGGGCAATCCATTCACATCCAGAAAAACACCCGCGTACAATATTCCAACCCGTTTGACGAGCCGTGCGAATATATCGCCATTTGCAATCCCGCTTTTGATTTTAGTAAAGTGCATCGGGAGGAGTGATTTTACCGCAAAGTGCGCTAAGGTATACGCAAGGTACGCAAAGATAAAAAGCTGCATCATCAGATGGTGTAAGAGTAAATCTCGCAGAGGCGCAGAGACGCAAAGTTAAGATAATGCCCTAACCCAGATGGAAGGGAAAATCCTTTTTTGTTTTTACGAAAAACCCCTCGACTGCGCTCGGGGCGACAATAAAACAAAAAAGATTACCTCACAATATAATTTTTTAAATTTTGTGTTCGGTCAATTCGCTTCGCTCGTGTGAAATGGACAGCTGGAACAAGCTCCTAAAAACTATCCTAACAATTCCAAAATTTTGTTTTCCACGATTTCCGAATTCCAAATGTTTTCAATATGTGGCAATTGCATCACTTGATCCATAATCGCATTTTGCTGGTTGCCTAGCGCCAACGCTTCGGAATACGGACGCAAACTAAACGTCACTCGACTGTACAACGGCAACCATTTGTCGGGATGTTTTTCGGAAAACCACTTCTCGATTTTCTTTTGCAGTAAAAATTTGGCATCCGCCGTTTTGGTGCTCATCTCCATAAAATTGCGATAGGACAATTCGGCAATCGCATCGGCATTGGGTTTGCGTGACTTTTCATACTCGCTGAAAATCTTTTCCCAATCATTTCCGTGCAAGTTCATCATTTCGTTGAGCACGGTGATATCTTCAAAACCAGCATTCATCCCTTGTCCATAAAACGGTACAATCGCATGACAAGCATCGCCAATCAAAGCGACTTTATCCTCAAACGTCCACGGAAAACACTTCATCGTCACCAAATAACTCGTCGGATTCTTGAAGAAATCTTCCACCAAATCCGGAATCACGGCAGCAGTGTCTGGAAAATGTTCTGCAAAATAGGTTTCTAAAGTGTCTTTGTCTTTAAGATTTTCGAAAGAATTGGCGCCTTCATGCGGCATAAACAGCGTGCACGTAAAACTGCCATCTGTATTGGCCAAAGCCATCAACATATAATCGCCTCTGGGCCAAATGTGCAGGGAGTTTTTATCTAATTTGTGCGAGCCATCTTCATTCGCCGGAATATGCAATTCTTTGTAGCCAATTTTCAAAAACTCTTGCGAATAATTAAACATACTTTGGCGTTGCATTCGGTGTCGCACTCTTGAAAAAGCGCCATCGGAACCAAAAACCAAATCGTATTGCAGTTCCTCCCACTCGCCTCGTTCTGTCTCGCCAATGTGCAAAGTGGCATCGCTTAAAGTGACATCCCAAATCTTATGCTCGAAGAAAAATTCAACTCCAGCAGCTTCCGCCAAATCAATCATTTTTCGATTCAAAATACCACGCGACAAAGAAAAAATCGCCTCACCTTCTTTGCCGTAATATTGATAGTTAAGTGATTGATCTAACAAGTGAATTGCACGCTTGTCAACCGGAATTCCAATCTTGCGAATCTCTTCATCCAAGCCAATATCTTCAAGGGTTTTCCAGCCACGATCCGACATGACCAAATTGATTGATCGCCCTGAAAATTGAATATTTCTGATGTCTGGACTCCGATCAAAAACATGCACGGTGTGACCTGCCTTTTTTAGATAGATAGCCAACAACGAACCCACTAAACCGGAACCTACAACAGCAATCTTTTTTGATTCTTGCATCAAGAAATGAAGTAAATGGTAGGCAACAAAAATAATTAATAATCTGAAGTAACCTTGAAAATTATGGGATTAATTTTGGGCGTGACCACAAGGGTCGGGCTATCGCACTCGCTTTTTTTGTTTTGTCACCCCGAGCGCAGTCGAGGGGCAATTTCTAAAACAAAAAAGAGCTCAGACAATTGCTCTATCCCTTACGCGGCCTCGCGGTAATTTACAGAAACTCCCCATGTTGTGTAATGTCCAATCCCAATTCCTCTTTTTCTTCACTCACACGCAATGGCGTAATTTTGTTGACGATAAAGAACAACGCGTATGAAGCCGTAAATGCAAAAATAGAAACGCAAATCAAAGCGGTAAATTGATGCACAAACAAAGTGGTTTCACCAAAAATCAACCCTTGATCAACCACCGCCGAATTGACTGCTTTGGAAGCAAAAACTCCTGTGAGTAACATTCCGGTCATGCCACCAACACCGTGACATCCGAACACATCCAGCGCATCATCAATCTTGCCTTTTGGAAACTTAATGACCACATAATTACTGATGATACTACTCACAATCCCTATAAAAATACTATGTGGAATACTCACATAACCTGCTGCTGGCGTAATGGCTACTAAACCAACCACGGCTCCGATGCAAGCACCCATCGCCGAAATCTTATGTCCCATAATCTTATCTAAGAACACCCACGCCATCGAAGCGGCTGCGGCTGCCACTGTAGTTGTTGCCAACGCTTGCACGGCCAAACCATTCGCACCCATTGCTGATCCTGCATTAAATCCAAACCAGCCAAACCAAAGCAATCCGGTTCCTAATAAAACATAGGTAATTCGTGCCGGGGCTACTTTTTGCACTTTTCGTTTTCCCAAAAATATAGCACCCGCTAAAGCCGCCCAACCCGCACTCATGTGCACTACGGTTCCACCGGCAAAATCAAGTACACCCAATTTGAACAATAATCCATCCGGATGCCAGGTGCAATGCGCTAACGGAGCATAGACGACCAATATAAACAAAACCATAAATAACAAATAAGCCCAAAACCGAATGCGTTCGGCAAAAGCTCCCGTGACTAACGCTGGTGTGATAATGGCAAACTTTGCTTGAAATAAGGCAAACAAAAGAAAGGGAATTGTCGGCGCTAGACTCCACGAGGTATTGACGCCCACATTTTGAAAAAACAAATACGGAATGGGATTTCCAATGACGCCGCCAATAGATGGGCCGAACGACAACCCAAAACCGATAACTACCCACAAAAGTGAGACAATGACCATCGCCATAAAACTCTGCAACATGGTGCTAATCACATTTTTTTTACCGACCATTCCGCCGTAAAAAAAACCCAGTCCTGGCGTCATCAATAAGACAAGTGCTGTTGCGACTAACATCCAACTGGTGTCCCCAGTATCAAATTGCGTCGTAGTTGATATTGTATTTTGGTGGAAGATTAGATTTGAAAAGAAGGTAATAACCAATAAAGTGATTAGAATGATGCTTAAGACAATTTTTCTCATAACAAAGATTTAGGAATCGAAGCAAAAATAAATATTTTAGAAATTACCCCTCAAATAAAAGCATATTTGTTTAAAATTTTTACACAATATTCACTTTGCCCCCTTTAATTTTAACAGTAAACTTCAAAATGAAGCATAATATTTGTAGAAACTTAAAATAAGGGCATAAAAAAACCTGTCGCAAAACAGGTTTTTAAAATAATTTATCAAAATATTATCCTTGGTAGAATTCAATTCGTTTGCCAACATCCAGTCCGTTGTTCTTGGCAAAAACACCACACAAATGATACAACATTCTTGCTCCCACATTACCGTCCCAATCGTTGTCGCCTGGTGCCACTTCTACAAAATCAAAACCAATAATTTCTTTTCCGCTAGCTGCTAATTTGTTGAACAAATAAGTCGCTTTCTCATACGAAAATCCGCCAGGAACTGGCGTTCCCGTATTGGGTCCGTACCACGCATACATCCCATCAACATCAAAACTAATGGCCACTTTTTGAGGCAAAGATGCGATAATGTGATTGCATTGTTCATCCCAAGTTTTTCCGTTATACGTTTCCGCTTTCATATCCGCATCGGTATGCACTTGCACACGCTGACCTTGCTCCATCACCGTTTCTACTTCTTGCTTGCAAAAATCTCTGATGCCAATTTGGACAATCTTCGAAATTTGCGGCAATTGTAAAGCATTATACATAATGGAAGCGTGAGAATACGTAAAACCTTCGTAGGCAATTCGCAAATCCATATGGGCATCGAGATGCAAAATCCCGAAGTTGTCATGCTGGTTTGCCAAAGCTTCATAGTATCCTAAAGGTGTAGAATGATCTCCACCCAACAACGCGACTTTTTTCCCTTTTTTCATCCAATACAAAGCGCGTTCTCGGACTTCATCTTTCAGCTCCTTGCACACTTTGTTTATTTTATCCAAATCCGATTGCAAAGCTGGATGACTTTCGATAACTTCACCACTTTCTAAGGCTGCAATAATCGGTTGCGCCATGCCTTTATATTTGTCACTGTTGTCGCTCCAAGCCGCGGTTTGCTGATTCAAATCGAGGTAAATGCCCAATTTCCATAAATCGGGAAAATCTTGATGCTGCAAATCGACTTGAAATGAAGCTTCTAAAATCGCCTCTGGCCCATTCGAAGCACCAGAACCATAGCTAACAGTAACTTCCCACGGAACTGGAATGATAATAATTTCGCTTTCTTCGGCGGTAAAAGGCAATCCAAAAATACTTTCATCCGCTAGACCGGGTTGTGATGGATCGAAGTTTTTTATTTTTTCTTGTTTGTTCATATTTAAATTATCCGATTATTAGATAGTTAGTATCAAAGCATGTAATCTAGCATCTATTATTTGGGGTTGATATAACTTTTGAGGTCATCATAATTATTTTTCGCAACTCATTTCAAAGCTTCGCAATATCGAACTATCGAATAATCCCCCTTTTCAATATTTGACCAAATTCATACATATCCTCAAAAGAGCAATACAATGGTACAGGCGCAAATCGAATTACGTTGGGTTCGCGCCAGTCGGTGATTACGCCGTTCTTCATCAAATATTCAAATAATGGTCTGCCTTGTCCGTGAAAGAAAACCGACAATTGCGAAGCGCGTTGTTCTGGATTGGTTGGTGTGATGATTTCAAAAACACTATCAACTTCTTTGTCGATTTCGTGAAGTACAAATTCGAGATAGGAAGTGATCAAATCCCTTTTGGCGATAATCGCGTCCATGCCCACCTCGTCAAACATTTCGACCGATGCTAAATAAGGCGCTAAAGAAAGTATCGGCAGATTGCTAACTTGCCAACCATCGGCGCCATGAACTGGATCAAAATCAGGCTCCATTTTGAAACGACGCTCTTTGTTATGTCCCCACCAACCTGCGAATCTAGGCAACTCGCTATTGTTATGGTGTTTTTCGTGAATAAAACAACCTGAAGCATTTCCAGGACCAGAGTTCATATATTTATAACTGCACCAACATGCGAAATCGACATTCCATTCGTGCAATTGCAATTTGATATTGCCCGCAGCATGCGCCAAATCCCAACCCACTTGAGCGCCTACTTGGTGACCTGCCTCAGTAATCGTCTTCATGTCGAAAACTTGACCGGTGTAATAATTGACGCCGCCAATTAAGACCAAAGCCAATTCCTCTCCCACTTCATTAATCTTCGCCAAAACATCTTCCAATCGTATGTTGTGTTCGCCGTCGCGACGTTTGATTTCGACGATGGCATCTTCGGGTTTGTAGCCATGAAATTGCACTTGACTTTGAAACATGTACTGATCTGATGGAAAGGCTTTCTCTTCACAGATGATCTTGTATCGTGTTTTTGTAGGACGATAAAAGGACACCATCAACAAATGCAGATTGACCGTAAGCGTATTCATTACCGTCACTTCCGAAGGTTTGGCTCCCACAATTTTGCTTAGAGGCGCTGCGAATCGTTCGTGGTAATCCCACCAAGGTTTTTCTGCATAAAAATGTCCTTCAACGGCGAGATTCGCCCAATCATTCATAATTTCGTCTACATATTTCTTGGTTCTCTTTGGTTGTAAACCTAAGGAATTTCCAGTAAAGTAAATCACATTCTTTCCGTTATGTTGCGGAAAAATGAATTCGTTTTTATATTGATGTAACGGATCTTTTTGATCGATTTCTTGGGCAAATGCACGTGTATTTTGAAAAGTCATTGTTGTCAAATTAAGGTTCGTAAAAGTAAGAAAAATGCAGTTATGAAAAAACATGATTTGATTATGGGACACAGATAAAACGGATGATGCTGATTTTTACGGATTTTAAAAAAGTTTATTGACTTCAATCCGCAAAATCCCTGTCATCAGTGTTCCATTATTACTACTAAAAAATAAGAGGTAACGTTTGCAATTGAATGTCAAAAAAATCGTTATTTTTAAACCTTAAAATTCATCCTATGAAAACCAACGCCAACTCCATTATCATTGCACTTGCTGTCATTATTGCCGCTTATCTGTTTTCGAATGCTTTTGAAAACAGGAATCAAAGTAGCGATACGATTAGCGTAACGGGACTCGGGAAAAAAGATTTTACTTCAGACTTGATTGTTTGGAGCGGTTCCTTTTCTAAAAAAAGCATGGGCTTGAAAGAAGCGTATGCCGCTTTAGATTTTGATCGTGAAAAAATAAAATCCTACCTGATTTCGAAAGGAATACTAGAAAAGGAGATTGTTTTCTCGGCAGTCAATTTTAATAAAGACTTTGATTATATTTACAATGAAAATGGTTCGACCAAACAACAAATTTTTACCGGATTCTCTTTGACGCAAACGGTTACCGTACAATCTAAAGAAGTCAATAAGATCGAAGACATTTCGAGACAATCGAGCGAATTGATTAATTCTGGGGTTGAATTTTACTCGAATCCTCCAGAATATTACTACACAAAATTGGCGGAATTGAAAATTAAGATGATTGCTGAAGCAACTAAAGACGCAAGAGTTCGAGCAAAAAGCATAGCCGAAAATGCCGGCGCAAGCTTGGGAAACTTGAAAAAATCGGATATGGGTGTTTTTCAAATTACGGGACAAAATTCATCGGAAGATTTTTCTTATGGTGGTTCGTTTAATACGATATCGAAAAACAAGACGGCAAATATTACGGTGAAGTTGGTGTATCAGGTTGACTAAAAGAGACAAGAAGCAAGAGCCAAGAGTTGTATGAAATGGAGGGTTGCGTGAAGGAT
>CALPOS020000042.1 GCA_943325255.2 Sphingobacterium thalpophilum | reverse complement strand
ACGCGGCATGCTTTTCCAACAGAATCATATCCAAATAGCCTATGGGATCAATAATTTTAATATTCTCAGGTATAGCAATCTCAAAACTTTCTAACATCTTTTTTGTCCGCGGGTGCAAAGGCCAAATAATTGGATTTTTATAATTACACAAACCTGCCAAAATCGAAGACAGTCGCGCTTTATCATCAACATTCTCTGCTCTGTGCAAAGTCACTAAAGCAAACTGCTTAGATTCAATTCCTAAATCTTTTAAAAGCGAATTGTTCTGTTCCACTTTTGCCCCGTAATATAACGCTGCATCGTACATCACGTCGCCAACTTGTTTTATTTTTTCTGGCGCAATACCTTCATTGTTCAAATTTTTAACTGCCGTAGAGGTAGGAGTAAATAATAGGTCACTGGCATGATCGGTCAATATTCGATTGATTTCTTCTGGCATTTTTCTATTGAAAGAACGCAATCCCGCTTCCACATGCGCCACCGGAATATGCAACTTTACTGCCGCTAATGTCCCTGCCAAAGTAGAGTCCGTGTCCCCATAAACCAAAACGTAATCTGGCTTTTCTTGCAATAGCACTTCCTCTATTTTTTCTAACATTCGACCCGTATTTTGTCCATGCGATCCACCACCAACACCTAAATGAAAATCAGGTTTTGGAATGTCAAGTTCTTCAAAGAAAATGTCGGACATATTCGAGTCAAAATGTTGCCCCGTATGCACAATCAATTCCGTGATTTCATTTGATCGCAAGCGCATGGCTCTCGAAACAACAGCGGCTTTAATAAATTGTGGTCTAGCACCAATAATTGTGATAACTTTCATTGTAAAATCTTTAGAATTATAAAGAAGATTAATTTTCAACCAAACTTACATGATCTCCCTTAAGTACATATCGATCAGAGGTATGTGGACAAACATAAGTGGCATCGCCGGTCAATGGCAATTCCATACGCTCTCCAAATCTTGACATCCAGCCAATTTGCTTGGCAGGAACACCCACCATCAATGCAAAATCAGGAACGTTTTTATTGATCACACTTCCAGCGCCCACAAACGCATATTTACCGATAGTCACGCCGCAAACAATCGTACAATTGGCTCCCAAAGTGGCACCAATTTTAACCAAAGTATCTCTGTATTCGTCTTTTCGAGTAACGGCCGAACGCGGATTATAAACATTGGTAAAAACCATACTGGGACCGCAAAATACATCATTTTCCAGCGTCACATTATCATAGACAGACACATTGTTTTGTATCTTGACATTGTCACCAACAACAACACGATTGCCTACAAAAACATTTTGTCCCAACGAGCATTTTTCTCCAATTACTGCTCCGCTGCAAATGTGAACCCAATGCCAAACTCTTGTTTCGTCACCTATTTGTGCACCGTCGTCAACGATGGCTGTTTCATGTTTAGAATAGTTCATCTTTATTTTTTTAAGAATGGATGGTAATCTCCTGTTAAACCTATTGGCGATTGCGATCTAATTCCACCAACAATCTCAATTGCAGCACGATTTTCCTCTAAGCTAAAGCCTTCTCCGTTGAGGATATTTTCATATACTCTGGTATGCAAATCCGTAAAACCGTCCGAGAATTCAATCGATCTTCCGTTCATGGTCAAGGAACGATAGGTGCGTTTACCTTCTTTTTTTGCAGCTTCCGGCACATCTTCAACATCGACAGATAAGAACCAACGTACTCTCGCTTTTTCATATTCGAGATAACCCGCGGCTTTAAACTCGTCGCGATAATGCAGTTTATTGTCGACTACTTTTCCAAAAACAAAATGGAGCATATCAAAAAAATGCACCCCAATATTGGTAGAAACGCCTCCTGATTTTTTTTCATCTCCTTTCCACGAATGGAAATACCACTTTCCACGAGACGTGATATAAGTTAAATCGACCTCGAATTTTGTTCCCGCAGGTGCTGCATCCACTTCTTGCTTTAAAGCAATGATAGAAGGATGCAATCGCAGTTGAAGTATGGTATGCACTTTCTTACCCGTATCTTTCTCTATCGCTTGCAACGCATCAATGTTCCAATGATTGAGCACCAATGGCTTTTCACAAATGGCATCCGCGTTAGAACGCAAAGCAAAACGAATATGCGAATCGTGTAAATAATTTGGCGAACAAATCGAAACGTAATCTACGGCATGACCTCCTTGTTCTCTCCGTAATTTGTCGATATGTCGATCAAATCGCTCAAACTCCGTAAAGAAGTCTGCTTCAGGAAAATAACTGTCAATAATTCCTACCGAATCATTAACATCAAGCGCCGCAATCAGGTCATTGCTGGTATCTTTAATGGCTTTCATATGTCGTGGAGCAATATAACCTGCCGCTCCGATGAGTACAAAATTTTTCATAATTTAAAATCTATATTTTTATTGAGCTAAAAGTCTTGTTTATACTATTCGTTTTTTCCGATGACCTTTGCAGGTACGCCCCCTATGACACAGTCGCTAGGAAAAGATTTTGAGACGACTGCACCAGCCGCTACAATCACATTATCTCCCAATGTTACTCCAGGTAAAATAACGCAATTGGCACCAATCCAACAATTCTTGCCGATGATCACTGGCGATGTTGTCTTATCATGTTTTTTCAAATCGTTTTTATCGTGATTGGCAGAAATGATTTTTATCCCTGGCGCAAAAAGCGTGTCATCTCCGATATATACTTTGTTGATGCCCTGAATATAACAATTCCCCGAATTGGCAAAAAACTGGGCGACACCCTTTCCAAGGAAAACAGTTTTGCTGACTTGCGAAGTATAATGAACCATAAAAGGAACTTCAGCATTTACGCGCATGATTTTTTGAAAGAAGAAATTGACCAAACGAAGATTTGTGGTCGTTGGCGAAAAGAAATATTCCAACAAGTTTGACGGCTCATTTTTCTTCCAGTTTCTGTACTTATATTTATCTAAAAACATTAATTGACTTTGTTTGTAATTCGAAAATAGAATGGAAAAATCAATTTTGAAAAATTGTACATGCGAATGTGCTTTTTGTACAAAAATCGCAAGCCATCCGTTTCAATAGTCTGCAAATCTGCTTTTTTGAGAACTGAAATTACTCTGAAATATTGACCATACTGAAAGGAATTAATGCTGGGCGACAATGCCAAAATCAAGAATTTTGCTATCGTATGGTTGATTAATTGTGCTTGCTCTGGATTCAATTGCGATTCATTAGCAAAGTCCTTTACATTTTGTATGGCATAAATAAAACCATTAACGGACCGATCTAAAAAAAACAATCTTGAATTCGTTGCCGATCCTTTCCGAGTGGTTCGGAGGTAAAATGGCTCATTATCAAATCCAACTTTTGTTGCAACGGAAAAGACTTTCGACAAAAATAATCCGTCTTCTAAATAAGGTACATTCTTAGGGTAGGTAATACCAAATTGGCTCAAAAGCGCCCGTCTAAAAAGTAAACCACAAGACCGATCAGGATCCTTGACGTCATAACCTCTAGATACGAAATACCCGTCGATGCCATTGTAAAAAGACTGCTCTTGACTGCTGTAGTCCGTTTTCCATGTACTTTTTTCGTCGGCAGAAAAAATCTCAAATCCAAGATAAAGGATATCCAATTCATTTGTTTCCGCTTTCGCCAAGATATGCTTAAATGTATTTGGCGCAACATAATCATCAGGATCAATTGGAAGAATATAGGCGCCTTTTGCGATGGCAATAGCATTGTTCCTCGCCATTGAAACACCCTGATTCTCTTGATCAATCAGAATTAAATTTGGAAATTCCTGTTGCAAATTTTCAACTATTTCTTTACAATCATCAGGCGAACCGTCATTGGTGACAATAATTTCGTAGTCTGATTTAGAAATATCTTGGTCCTCCAAACTTCGGATGCATTTTTCTATAAAATCGGCTACTTTATAGGCGGGAACAATAATACTTAATCGCATAATTAGGAATAAAATGTATTTTGTTTATTCATAGGTAATCGCTTCTTAATGGCGTAGATATATTGAAAAGGATTGAGATAAAAACAACTTAACCGATACAATCCTTCAAATATTTTTGTTTTATTGTTCCAATTCATCTGGCTGAAAAACTTTGAAACCATATAAGTGTGATACTCAGAAGCAACGATTTCCCAAGGCAAATTGGGATGCGCCACTTGCTTTCTAATTTTAAAGGAATTAAAAATCGATGGCTTAAAAAGCACATTGTTACTGACATTATTGGTTGCTTTCGAATGAATGCGATAGCCAACCGTCACCTTGTGAAAATAATCTAGTCGTATTCCAGCATTCGTAACTTTCAACCACATCGGGTAATCTTCTACCAATTTGTTGTTTTCATCATAACCGCCTACAGCTAAAATTGCCTGCTTATTCGTGAAAAAAGAAGGCGTGTAGTGAATTCGATCTGAAAGCAACAATAATTTATACTGATCCGCAGCACTTAAAGCCGCATCCATAATATTTAATGGATAATCCTCCGGTGTCGTTTTGATATAGTTTTCCTCTAAGAATTGATCTTGATACAATTTGATTTGACTGAAGATAATCTTCGCCTCAGGGTTTTCAAGAACAAAATTCATATTGTCTTCAATGCAGTTGGGAAGCAAAATATCATCACCAGCAATGAACTTAAAATAGTCCGAATCCGTCGCGGCGATACTCCGGTTACAATTAGCAGAAACTCCAGTGTTCTTAGGCACTGTTAATATTTGAATACTCTGAAAACGTGCCTTCACCCGATCTTGATCTATCCATTTTTTAGCAATAGCCACCGTTTCATCGGTGGAAGAATCATCCGAAATAATCAGTGCCAAGTTTAAATAAGTTTGATTATATGCACTCTCTAAAGTCTCCAAAAGATAAGGAGCAGCATGATAAGTTGCGACAGTTATGGTAACTAAAGATCTCAATTCAGTATTTGATTTTGATTTTTCGAAAAATGCGCAAATAGTTCTTGTTCCTGCTTTTTGTCAACGATATAAGAGACATCAGTCTTTACTACTTTTGCTGGAATTCCTGCAAGCAAGATACCTTCGCCATTTTTTTCCAAGTAATTGCCCGAGCAAAGCGAATTAGCACCGACAATGGAGTTTTTTGGAATAGTTGTGTTTTTCAAAATGGTAGCTCTGGCTCCAATCCATGTTGCGTCTTCAACCGTTACAGTCCCGCAATTGTCTCTAATAGATTGATTTTTTTCTTTAATAAAGTGAAAATCTGTATCAAAAAATTGACATTCCCAAGCAATTAAGACATCATTCCCAAAGCTCATTTTTCTAAAACAAATAATCCTTGACAAACTTCCCATCGAAAAATTATCGCCAATCGACAGCACGCCATTGTTCCATACCATCACATTTACGCCGCGAGCAAACTTCGCATTTGATTTGAATTCAATAAGTCCAGAATTAAAAATCCGTGTCGGAACAGGAGATGAAATGACAACTTCATGCTTTCCGCCAAAAACAATCATTCCAAAATGAACTTCCTCGACTTCAATAACAAACTTCCCGCTAAGATCAGCAAAATCTGTTTTTCCGAAAAAGTGAAAAGGCAGCTTTACAGCTTGATGAAAAGGCAAAACTTTGAAATTAAAGTAAATGGTGCTCCGTAAATTTAATCTTACCGACAATTTCAGCACATTCATAAAAATAACGGAAAGTCTATTCAAACTCATTTGCTGCTAATTTTTGACTTCAATTTGACAACAATTTCTTTCAAATTCATTCTTTTGTTTAGTTCGTAAAGACTAAAAGTGCAAGTAGCAATCACAATCAATGCTTCCACAAAATAAGCGTTTGGATAGCCCAATAAATAGATGCTACCAATACAAAGCGACAAAGAAATCATTGAAAAGAAAAAGATAAGATAAACTGCTTTGAAAAACTGAAACTCATATTTTGCCTTGATAATAAATAAAATCAATGTCGTTACAATAGCGTAGCTAATCAATAATGAGATACCAAGCCCCGTCAACCCATAATAAAAATAAAACAAAAGATTGAAGCCTAAAACCAATAAATTGGAGAAAGTCTCGACAATCAAGAAAAGTTTATTGTCCCCTTTTGCCAAAATAATAAATCCCAATACCCAAGTCACTCCTTTTAGGGGAATTGCCAATACCGCCCATAAAATAAAGTCTTGTGCCGACAAAAACTCTTTACTCAGCAAAATTCGAATCAATAAAGGTGTGGTTGAAATTAAAAGTACTAAAACCATACTCAGTATAATGAGTACCAATTCTGCTTGTTCATTAACCAATTGTTTCCATTTACTATCATCGCCAATAACTCCAGATAAGCGCGGAAAATAATCCGTTGCCATGGCCGTAAAAACCATACCTACATAACCATCGACTATAGCTAATCCAGCATTGTAAAGTCCAACATCTGACAGACTCCCTGTTTTTGAGATAAACGCACTCAACACAAAGGCAACAAAAGCAGCTAATAAATTAATAAAAGTTAAACTTATTCCCAAGCGCACCATGGGTTTTCCCAACGCTAGTGTCTCTTTCCAATCAATCGAAACAGTATCGAACTTTATCTTACTTTTAAAATACAACGAAACCAAGTAATTGACAAAAGCGGTAATGATGATGGCAGGAACAACGCCTTTCATTCCGTAAAAATAGAAAATGGGCAGCGCCACTAGTAGTCCGACAATTCCTCCAAAAATATTAGCTTGCGCGAGGTATTTTAGCTGTCTGGTTCCCCGTAATAAAGTATAAATCCCGCCGGTTAACGCGCCAAAAACAAAAGTGACCGAAAGCCAAATATAATCGAGTGTATGTTCATAGGAATTAAAAGAAAATCGACTCAAAAGCGGCGAAATACAAACGGTGATTACTATGCCCAAGATCGCGGTGATCCAGATCCAACGTTTGAAAACGGTAAATGTTTTAGCAATTTGATTGGAATCTTCTGAGGCATGTGCTTTTGAGATATCTCGAACAGCACTTTCAGTAATTCCTAGCGAAGAAATGGATTTGATCAAATTCAAACTAGATAAAAACAACCCATTCAATCCCATTCCAGCTGTTCCAATCAATAGGGCAACCGCTTTTCCTCGAATCAAAGTAATTAGGATATTAAAAACCTGTACCCCTCCGAAGATAGAAGTGGCTTTGAAAATCGATTTATAATTGGTTGCTTTTGTTTGCACTACTTATTGAAAATTATTCAAAATTTCAATGACTTTATTCACTTCATCAACTGTAGTTACAGGGCTTATTGGCAAACTCAAAACTTCATCATGAATGGCATTTGTAATTGGATAATCCAAATGATTCATAGAAGCGTACGCCAATTGCTTGTTGGGCGGTATTGGATAGTGAATCAACGTCTGCACCCCATTTTCAGTCAAATAATTTTGCAGCTCCTCTCGATTTGCAGTTCGAATCACAAACAAATGCCAAACGTGTTCTGTATTCTCTTCATGCTTAAAATTCCCATTATTCGGAACAGGCAATTGCATCTTTGTATTAGAAATACCATTCAAATATAAAGATGCCAACTGTCGACGATATTGATTTTCGCGATCAATATGCTTCAACTTGACACTTAAGAATGCCGCTTGGATTTCATCGAGTCGACTGTTTAGACCTTGATATTCGTTGACATATTTCTTTTTGCTACCATAATTCCCAAGTGCTCGAACTTGTTCTGCCAAAACAGGATCGCTAGTGGTAACTGCTCCTGAATCTCCCAAAGCTCCTAAATTCTTGCCTGGATAAAAACTAAAGCCAGCAGCATCACCCAAATTCCCGGTTTTGATTCCATTCCATTCCGCGCCAATGGCTTGCGCATTGTCTTCGATGATTTTCAAATTGTGTTTTTTTGCTAAAGCAACCAAACCGTCACTCCAACAAACTTGACCATATAAATGCACCACCATGATGGCTTTGGTTTTCGGCGTAATGTGTTTTTCAATTAAATCAAGATCAAGATTGAAACTGCTATTGCTTGGTTCAACTAAAATTGGCGTTAAATTATTATCGGATATTGCCAGTAGTGAGGCAATATACGTATTGGCAGGAACGATAACTTCATCGCCTTCAGACATGACGCCTAATTCGATGTAAGCATTCATGATTAATCGCAACGCATCCAAACCGTTGGCAACACCAATTGCATGAGAGGCGCCTACATACTGTGACAGCTCTTTCTCAAAATTTGCGAGCTTTTCGCCCATTAAGAACCAACCGGAATCAATAACGTCTGCAGCGGCTTGCTTCAGTTCTGCTGCATATTGTGCATTTATTTTTTGAAGATCTAAAAATTTAATCATTGGAGTGTAGTATTTCTATTTCACTTGGAGTTAATGTTCTAATCAATTTTGCAGGCGTTCCACCTACAATAGAATAATCGGGGAAGGACTTATTTACAAAACTACCTGCCGCAACAACACAATAGCTTCCTAAAGTAACCGCTGGCATAATGATAGAATTTCCACCAATCCACGTATGATTACCAATAGTAATGGCGCCTCTAGCGTTTCCAAATACTTTTTGCATTGGTGGTGAGGCGTTGGGTCCGGAACCCGAGATGATACTGACATTTGGAGCTATACTCACATGATCGCCAATGATCACTTTTGAATTAAATCCTTCAATAAAAGAATTCAAACCAACATAACTATTTTTTCCAATTTCTAGCAGGTTGGCTTCCGAACCAAAAATCTTAACGCGGTTGGCGATTCTGGTGTTGTCGCCAATTATGATGTTGTTGACATTGGAATCGATTTCAATTTGAACGTTTTTGCCTAAATGGATGTTGGAAATATTCATATTTTGCTCGTATTATGTATTGCTAAATTTGAATTAAACTTATAAATATCAACGATAATTTACTGCGCTATTTTTGCGGCTAAAAAGATCTCGCAACCCATATCGGGTAGATACTTGCTCATTTTGAAAAAACCGCGCAATAGCTCCTCATTGAGAAATGACGACTCCATGAGTTCATTCATTTGACCGTGCGTAAAAGGTTTTATAAAATAGGTGTCACTTAAAACCGTATCAAAACCACCGTGTTTAAATAAGGACTGAATAGATTGCTGATTAAAAACATTGCGTCTGCCAAAAGCTTTGTCATTTTCAGAAAACTCATAGTTTGACTTGATAAATCCTGCTTCCAAGGCCAAAACACGATGAAAAGAATTCGCATTTGGGACATACGTGATCACTCTTGTCTGTGGATTGGCAACATTTTTTACTGCAGCTAATACTTCTTCTGGATTGTCAATTTCGTGAAGAAATCCACCAATAATAATCACATCATAATCATTCTTAGCACGTAAATTGGCTTCTTCTAAAAAGCAATTTTGAATGGTGATTCTCGGATCATCTGCTACTTTACTCTTGGTAAATTCGTAAAAATGTTCTCCCGGCTCAATTAAATCCAAAATCTCAAAATCGTTGAAGTAAAAATGAATGGGATCATTGCCACATCCAATTTCTAAAATCCTTGTTGATTTGATTGTTTTTAAATAATCAGCCACATACTCCATTCGGTACTTTCTGAGCTCGTCTTCAAACGATAGCTTTTGGTAATTTAGCTGATAATCATTGTGATTGCTCATATTTCTCGATTTTTAATTTTGGATAAAAAATTGAATCACTTCATAAAAATAATCGATGTCTTCGCGGCTCAAACTCTGGTGTATTGGAATAAAAAAAGCGTCTTCTCCGTAGAAAACACTGTTTTGAATGCCATGATTGTACAAGAAAGTTTTGAACTGATCGAGATCTTTAATGATTGCGTTATTCTTCAATACCAAGGCTGACGGAATTGTTTTAGCGTCTTCATCAAATCTTGGAGTCAGTCCTAATTTTGAGAATTGCGCAATGGCATAATCCCAATTTTCCTTTCTAGCTTTCAGAATAGCATCTTCCTTTTTCAAGTAATGAGAAAGCACGTTTTGAATGTGTTCTTTTTCATTCTCATGAAGCGCTGCACTTTTATTGACGGCATGTTTGGTATTATTTACCAATAAACCACCAATTTGCAATGGCAAGAACTTCGGAAAACTAAAAGCAGAAAAATCACTATACTGCCCTAACCTTCCTGAATCATCTTGGCTAAAAAAAGTAGTACAGCAATCTTCAATTATCGGCAAACCGGTCGCGACCAATTTTTCCATTTCTGGATAGGGAAATCCAAATTCGTGGTTTACAAAAATAAGCTTTGTTTCCGGCACGATTTCACGATTCCATTGGCAAAAAGATTCGATTGTTTTAGTAACACACGAACTGATATAAAAATTTTGTGATGTGGTTAAAATAGTTACCAAATCATTCGGTTGCAACTGGTAATGTTCTAAAGCAAGTTGAATGGCTTCCCGCCCATTGTACGTGTATTGCCATTTGCCTTCTCCAAAACGATTGTTGAAATAATCAACAGCAAAATCATCATTTGGCATCTTCGAATTAATCCCAACGTCATCGGTTTTGAATGGGCCGATGCGGTAACTTGGTAAACTATATGGGTCAGGGTTTAAGACAAACATTATCTATTATCTATTATCTATTATCTATTATCTATTATCTATTAATCTATTATCTATTAATCTATTATCTATTAGTCTTTTTTCTACTATCTTTTTTCTTCCAAAGTCCAAGTAAATGAATAGCGCAATGAAGAAATACACTCATGTGTTTCTTTAAAACGAAGCAAACCTTCATTAGGATTTCCAGCTTCGGTTGAGATTCCTAAATCGATATAAGCATAACCGGCAGCTTTATAATGACTCCACAATTTAAGAATTAAGAAATCCATTGCTCGGTCACTTCTCCCCTCGACGGCATCTCCCCAAAAAAGTGCATATACAATTTCTTCGTGTGGTCGATATAGTATTGCACCAGCGGTTATATCTCCGGCATCATTCAACACCTGAAAGAAATCCGTTGGGAAAATGGTGCTTGTTCTAAGAATATCGTCGAGCGTCATAAAAATTGGTCTACCCATTCTAGCTCGATTATCCGCTATTATACCGTAGATATTTTCTTTTTCTCGCGTAGTTGTTGCTTCAGCGAATGTCAATTTTTTATTTACCGCTTGATTGTAATAGGTTCTGCTGGCATTATGTGTGTAAACATTTTTAAATTCTCTAAGATCAACGCAGTTAGTGATATCGGGCAATTGCATCTTAAATCCAAATCGAGTTAGCGCATTGACAATTTTTGCATTTGAACGCCTACAGTAAATATCTGGCGGTAAAGTTATATCCATCTCTTTGATTTTTTCCGTCTGCGCATAGACAATCAAATTTTGAATAAATGATTCAATCACGGATGTATAAATGTTCTCTCCTTTGCAATGAAATCCTCCAAAAGGAGCAGAGAAAGGAGCGCATAAAACACCGTTTTTTATCCCTGCAATTAATCCTATTTGTACTTTATCTGTCTCTTCTACTAGTCTTACAATACGATCAACTTTATGTGCATTCAAACTAATAAACTTTTCAGAAATAAAAGGATTTGCATCATGAGGAAAGAAATAATTGTATTCTTTAGCATCAATACTTCGCAATGATTTGCTTGTCGCTCCAAGATGCGATTGGACTAGATTGTCTGAATTCGACTCCAATTTGTGATAGAACTCAGTTTTTATCAAAATATCGCAGCCAATACTTTCCTTGAATTCACATAAACCGTAGTTCGGTACCGAGTTTTCTGTTGATGGACCAATGTCTACAATTTTAATCCCTTGATTTTTATAGTATTGAAAAATATGGAATGACAAAAAATTCATGGTCTTTACGTCTGAGTACTCGGGTAAATCTCCCCAATACACCACTTGCACAATATCTTGCGCAACATGAAAAACGAGGGCAGATCCGATGGAAATATTTTCTTTTTTTACAAGAAAGTAATCGACCTCAATAACTTGTGCAGTGGCATGTACTTGCTCCCATGACATTCGCAGCGGAAAATTGCGCGCACGTCTATTGGCCGAAATAATATTATAAGCTTGCTCGCCATGTATAGAATCAAGTTTTTCAAAAGTGAGATTGGCTTTTTGACCTCTCTTTAGGTTTTTTTGTGCATTGTACCAAATTGCTTTTTCGTAATTGTCATCAAATTTGGAAGTCTGAAACTGATAATTTAAATCAACGTTGGTTCTTTCATAAGCAAACCTTGACAAGCAGTTATCTACTTTATTCAACAAGTTAGAATTGTAAAAAAAAGAAGGAAATACAATTCGAATAGCTTCCATTTTTTTTGCTGCTGCCCATTGGTGCAAAGTGGTTAATGCTGCTTCAATTTGTTGCAACCTAACGCCTGAACTAGCTGCCTCAAATCCACCAAAAGGTGCCGAAAAAGGAGAAGTTAATATATTGTTTTGAACTCCAAAAATAATTCCCAAACGTATTTTTGAATCTTTAAAAAGCAAGTAAAAAACCTCCTCACATTTTGACGCATTGAGCGCATTAAATGCCGCTGAATTAAAAACGTGCGAAGGATTAGGAATAGCCTCGGCGTATGTCGTTGCATTTACTTCGAGGATTTCCATTCCGTAAATTTATCGTAATTTCTAAAATAATCTTTTTCATCATATTCGATGGAAGCCAAAACAAAGCAAATAGAGCCGCTCGAGAAATTGTCCAATTCTCTCCACAAGCCGGATGGCATATACAATCCAACATTAGGCCGCGAAAGATGAAAAGTTCGCTTCACGTTTCCATCGTCAACTATGATATCAAAACTACCGCTTAGTGCAACAATCAGTTGTTGCAGTTCTAGATGACCATGACCGCCACGACTAAATCCACCCGGAACATCGTACAAATAATAAACTCTTTTGATATCGAAAGGAACTTGAATCCCGTTACTTACCGAGGTTAAGTTTCCGTTTGCTTGATGATTTATAGGTAAGGTAATTAAGGAACAATCAAATACAGTAGACGTTTTCATAAACTCTTATTTAGCATCTATAAATTCATTGTAATTTCTAATGTAATCGGCTTCTGAAAAATCAGCGCTCGATAAATGCACCGATACGGAATTGGTAGAAAAATTTTCTAAATGACGCCAATGCATAGGAGGAATATACAATCCCGAATACGAGCGATTCAAACAAAACTTAGTTTCCTTTCCATCGTTATCAATAACCACAATATCAATACTTCCGCTAATAACAATGATCAATTCTTGTTGTGTCTTGAAAGCGTGTCCGCCTCTTGTTTCACCTCCAGGTACGTCATAAATCCAAAAAACACGTTTAATATTAAATGGAATTTGATCTTCATTTTGCAAAAAAGACAGGTTTCCACGAACATCCGTAATTTTCGGAAGCTGTATAATTTGTGGTAGAGAAAAATCAGATTTCATATCCGTTGGATTGCTATTAAATGAATTCAAAAAATTATCTATTGATATT